>JAEUSK010000276.1 GCA_016787925.1 bacterium
TATGATCTTGCGGAAGTCATATTCATTATTCACATTTTGTCCGTTGATTTTTGTAATCACATCGCTTACGCGCAATCCTGCCGACTCCGCCGGGCCCGTTTTTTCCACTTCAGAAACTACCAGGCCTTTCACTTCATCAAGTCCCAGGTATTTGGCGATCATCCGATCCACGGACTGATACTTGAATCCCATGGTAAAGGACCGATCCACCATACCCTTTTGCTTTAGTTCGGGTAAAATCTTTGCAACACGATTGATCGGAATAGCAAAACCAATCCCGATATTGGTCTTGGCTGCGCCGCTTCCGCTGTAGATGAACGTATTAATGCCTACCACTTCTCCGGCGGAATTTACCAAAGGGCCGCCGCTGTTGCCGCCGTTTATCGCCGCATCAGTCTGAATCATGTTTTGATAGGAGTGGTTGCCGTCAATCAGCCCAAAATCGCGTTTGGTTGCGCTGATTACTCCAACGGTCACGGTCGGCTGATTATTAATGTCAAATAATCCGAACGGATTTCCCAGCGCGATCGCCCATTCGCCGATGATCAGATCTTCCGAATCGGCAAAGGTGATATATTTTAATTTGCGGTCTGGCGTGATCTTCAAAACGGCAACGTCTACTGTCTTGTCCATACCAATGATCTTCGCGGGATATTTCGAGCCGTCGGTCAGTGTAACGATAATCTCGACAGCGCCATTCACAACGTGCTCATTGGTTAAAATATACCCGTCATCCGAAATGAGAAACCCGGAACCAAGTCCTTTAACCTTGTCGTAATATTTTTGCTTTGGAAAAAACTGGCTGAAAAATTCGTCGTTAATGAATGGATTAGAATACGTGTATTCCTGAATCGAAACCACATTGATTCCGACTATGGCCGGAACAACTTTTTTAATGGCGCGCGTCAGCGCATTTTGCCGGGATAACAGGACGTCATCTTGCGCGTGTAAAGATGATATTGAGACAAAAATAATCAGGAGTATTCTAAATATTCTATGCATGTTAATACCGCTTTGTGATATAGTTTTTCATTTATTTACGCCGGGCCAAGCTAAAAGTTACAAATCCCTGCACAAAATAGCGCAGGGATCTCGATATTCAAGTTTTCTAAGATAAGGTATCTATTCAACTCATGTGATGGTATCCCACAGCATCTCGCAAATGTACGCGAATAAAATTCCTGCGTGAGTCTGCCAAATTATACATATTCACTGCTATCCGCCTATGATACCATTTCAAGTAACGGCGAATCTATTTCCCTTTTTTCATTTTTTCCCAATCTTCCAGGAATTTTTTTAATCCGAGATCGGTCAATGGGTGATGAATCAATTGTTCAATCACCTTGAACGGCATAGTGCACACATGGGCGCCTATTTGGCAGGCTTCCACCACATGCATCGGATGGCGGACGCTCGCCACAAGAACCTGCGTCTTGTAGCCGTAATTGTCATACATATTACAAATTTCGTCAATCAGTTGCATCCCGTTGGTGCTGATGTCGTCGAGGCGTCCAACAAACGGGCTGACGAAGGTTGCGCCTGCTTTAGCGGCCAGCAAAGCCTGATTCGGCGAAAAGCACAGCGTTACATTGGTCTTAATTCCTTCGGAAGTAAAAATCTTGCAGGCCTGCAAACCGGCCTTGATCAAAGGCAACTTGACTGTGATATTCTTATGAAGTTTCGCGAGTTCATGCCCCTCCTTTAGCATACCGTCCAGATCCGTGCTCACCACTTCCGCAGAGATAGGGCCGTCCACAACTTTACATATTTCTTTCAGCAATTCGATAAAATCAACATTTTTTTCCCGCGCAACCAGAGAAGGATTAGTGGTTACGCCGTCTAAAACACCTAACGATGCGGCTTCTTTAATTTCATCCAAATTTGCCGTGTCAATGAAAAACTTCATGGGTTCTCCTTACTATTTGTTGAAAATGTGTTTATCCTTAATTGAACCAAAATTAAATGAATGAGCCGTTTAATGCAAGGGAATCTTTAATCTTCATAATTACATTTGATAATGAATCCAAAAAAACTGTATCTTGTTTTCAATGCAATATGAACCCGAATTCTCATAGACTTCAGGATGAAACAAAGCCAAACACCATTTAAACTCCGTTCTGATTTTGTCTTGCAGGGCGATCAAAAAGCCGCTGTGGAGCAGCTACTTGAAGGCATTCGCCGCGGAACAAAATTTCAAACGCTGCTGGGCGTCACGGGTTCCGGCAAAACCTTTACTATGGCCAATGTGATCGAACAGATTGGAAAACCAACACTATTGTTATCCCATAATAAAACGCTGGCCGCGCAGTTGTACGGCGAACTCAAACAGTTCTTCCCTGAAAATGCCGTCGAATATTTTATCAGTTACTACGATTATTATCAACCGGAAGCCTATGTACCGTCGAGCGATACCTTTATCGAAAAAGACATGTCGATCAATGATGAAATTGAAAAATTGCGTCTGCGCGCAACGAGTTCCCTGCTCGAGCGCCAGGACGTGATCATCGTTGCTTCGGTAAGCTGCATCTACGGCATCGGTTCTCCGCAGGACTACAAAGACATTTACGTATTCGTTGAAAAAGGACAGCGGATCGAGCGTAACACGATACTAGAGCGGCTCGTAGCAATGCAGTATAACCGTAATGATATGGACTTTAAACGCAGTACATTTCGCGTGCGCGGCGACGTAATAGATGTCTATCCGGCGTATGAAGACTATTTTGTCCGAATCGAGATGTTCGGTAATGAGATCGACCAAATCACCTATTTAGAACCCATATCGAATAAAGTTGTTCGCAAACCGCAGACCGCGGTCATTTTCCCGGCTACGCACTTTGTGACAACCGAAGCCAAAATGCATCAGGGCATACTGCGAATTCAAAAAGAACTGGAAGAGCGTTTGGCTTTGTTCCGTTTGCAGGGGAAACTGCTCGAAGCGCAGCGTATTGAACAGCGCACAAAATACGACATTGAAATGATGCTGGAATTGGGTTACTGTTCCGGCATCGAAAATTATTCGCGCCATATCGACGGACGCGGCGAAGGCGAGCGGCCGCATTGCCTGATGGATTATTTTCCGAAGGACTTTCTAATGATCATCGACGAATCGCACGTCACGCTTCCGCAAGTTCGCGCGATGTACAACGGCGACCGCGCGCGTAAAACAACACTGGTCGAATACGGATTTCGCCTCCCTTCCGCGCTGGACAATCGGCCATTGAAATTCGAAGAATTTGAGAAAATGCTGAGTCAGGTCGTTTTCGTCAGCGCGACACCCTCGGTGTATGAACTTGAAAAAAGCGAAGGCGTTATTATTGAACAGATTATTCGCCCGACCGGTTTGCTCGATCCCATTATCGAAGTTCGCCCGGTCAAAAATCAAATTGATGATCTGATCCATGAAATCCGTGAATGCGCCGCAAAATCAGAACGTGTACTTGTGACCACACTGACCAAACGCATGGCGGAAGACCTGACAGAATATCTATCGAATTTGAAAATTCGCGTGCGCTATATGCACTCGGAAATCGATTCGCTGGAACGCGTAAATATTCTACGCGACCTGCGGCTGCATGCGTTTGACGTGCTGGTTGGAATTAATCTTCTGCGAGAGGGATTGGATCTGCCGGAAGTATCGCTCGTAGCCATTATTGATGCCGACAAAGAGGGGTTTTTGCGAAGCGAGCGCTCGCTCATGCAGACCGCGGGACGCGCTGCAAGGCACGTTAACGGCAGAGTCATATTCTATGCTGACAAAATTACTGATTCCATGAAAGCTGTCATCGATGAGACGAACCGACGCCGTGGACTTCAGATCGGGCATAATGTCGAACATAATATCACGCCAACGAGTATTTCGAAAACCCGGGAAGAGATCATGCGCGCCACGTCCGTAGCCGATTATTTCCTATACAATGAAGAGTTGGAGCAGAACCGATTGGCGGCAGAAAAATTGCCCGACTATGATGCTATGTTGTCAGGGGAAGACAAAGAAACTCTGATTCAGAAATTAAAAGCAGAGATGCTCGACGCGGTAAAAAAGCTGGATTTCGAACGTGCCGCCCATTTGCGCGATCAGATCGCAAGGATAGAATCTTAAAGCTTATGAAACCGCCATTTTTCTTGCGATTATATGATGGGTTGGCTATATTTTCCACCGTATGGCAAAAATAAATTTCCAGAAAACTTTGTTCTTTCTCAGTTTTACAGTATGGACAGGTTGCGGCGGATGCGGTAAGAATGAAAAGCTTGAACAGGCGGAGCCATTGTTCCAGAAAGGTCTGTCACTTGAGCGCGCCGGACAGTATTCCTCCGCGGCGGAACAGTATCAATTAGCCATTGCAGCCTATCCGGAATATAGAGATGCTTTTTTTCAAATGGGAAATTTATACGAAAAAATGGGGCTTGCGGATAAGGCGCGCGGAGAATATAAGAAGGTGGTTGAACTAGATCCCGACTACGCGCAGGTTTATAATAATCTCGGCAATGTCTCCGGACAACTCAGCGAACTGGATGCCGCCATTGCCGCCTACGAAAAAGCCGTTGAACTGGATAAAACATTGGCGAGCGCGCATTATAATTTAGGCCAGGCGTACGTCTTGAAACGTGATTTTTCAAAAGCGGAATCGGAACTAAAGTATGCCTATGAACTTGTTCCGCACGACTCGAAATACGCTCTCGCTTTGGGAATGCTCTACGCCACGCAGCTGAAAACGAGCGATGCCATAGTGTTTCTGCAACAATCCGTTACCAATGACAGCACCAATGCACAGGCTTTTTATCAATTGGCAATGGTTTATAAGAATAGTAAACAATACGGCGAGGCCGCTAAGTTTCTTGAAAAATATTTGACGCTGATCACCGATTTTCAGGAGCAAAACATTGTACGCGGGAAAATTAGAGAAATTAATCTGCTCAAAGCGCGTGAGAAACTTGCCAATTCTCAAAAACGGGGCTCCATTATGCCGTAATTATGATTATTTTTCATTTACTTGTTAATAAAAGAAGCATGTATAACTAATTTGATATGGATTCATGAAACCTGCAACGCCTTCTTACGAACACGCAACCGTAGAATCGGATCAAAAGATCATTGAACGCATCCGCCTGGGAGATGAAAAAGCGTTGGCCGAACTTTATCGAAACAACATCGTGATGGTTCGGAAATATGTCATGGATAACAGCGGACGCGACGACGACGCGAAGGATATGCTCCAAGATGCTCTGGTTGTTCTTTGGGAAAACGTAATGCGGGGCGACTTTGATTTAACTTCAAAGATCAGCACGTATATTTACTCAGTAGTTAGGAATAAATGGCTGCGCGAGATCAATAAACGTAAGGTCGGCAAAGTCACTTCACTCGACAATTACGAAGTGGTAGAGGAACGTATCGATGCCCTGCGAAATATAATCCATAAGGAGGAATACCGGGTTATCCTCAAATGCATAGATCAAATGGGCGCAACCTGTAGGAAAGTTCTGACAATGTTTTATCTTGAAGAAAAAGGAATGGAAGAGATTGCCCGCGTCTTGCACTTCAACAATACCGACGTTGCAAAAGCGAAGAAATGGCAGTGTAAGAAAGAACTCGAAAAAATTGTAAAAAAGCAATTCAAATAAGAACCTATTATCCTAAATAAGAATTTATAACGAAAAGATTTTCATGTTAACCGTAGAAGAAAGAAAATGGATTGAAGAAAATGATATCCTAGACCGATATGTTTTTGGCCGCCTCACGGAAGAGGAGGCTGCAAGGTTCCAATTTCTGCTTGACCGCGATCCGTCATTTCTGGAAGAAATGGAGTTTAATACTGCTATTATTGCCGCTATTCGTCAAAAAGGCCGTTTGGATATGAAGCAACGACTGCAAGAGGCTTTGAAAGATGAAAGCGGCATGGAGTTGCATGTATCCCAACATACATCTGAAACACGGCGAACTTTGCCCCTCATCCTAAAGATCGCTGCAGCTCTTATTGCGCTGGTCGGCGGCTCCGTGATTACATATCAACTTTTTTTCAATAAACCGGTTGAAGTTCCGCTGGCTGAAAAAGAAATAAACGTCAAAAGCACTCCGGAGCAGACTGATACGCCGAAAGAAGAGAAAAAGCAACCGATCGTCCCTGACCAATCAAAAAAAGTAGCGGCTAAGAAAAGCACTTCCAAACAAAAGAGCGAAGAAAAGCCGATGATCGCCGCAACTCCGCCGGAAAATCTGATGCAGAAACATAATCAGAAGTTCCGTGTGGAATCTTACATGATGCCGAAACCGAATGAGGTCAAAGCAACATTGGTGAATACGGACCTAAAAACAGAACAAGAAACCATTATCTTGTTCAAGAATCCAACCGATCTGGTAGCCGTCAATATCAAGGAAACTCATTCAGAAGACAATGGCAAATTACTATGGTTCTTTGTTCTTTACGATAATCAGATTTTGAACGTGTATGTGGACAATTCCAAGTATCTGGCCTTATTCAAGAACGCTAAGCTGACCGCATCCGCTTCATCACTTCACATCGAAACAAAAGATGCATCATATGTCGTTGACCTTAAATCGGCTGACAAATTTAGAAAAGCAGTTATCAAACCTTAATGAAAAATATAAAGAAGCCGGGCGGAATTATACTTCTCGGCGGCAAGTCAAAAAGAATGGGAACAGACAAGTATCTGCTCCCATTTTTTAATTTAACTTTGGTCGAACGGCTCATCGCGGAACTTGAGAAAACGGTACAAGAAGTGATTCTCATTACGAATGAACCGCAGAAACTAAACTTTCTGCCTCACAAAAAGTATCCGGATCATTATGCAATCCCATGCGCTTTGACCGGTTTGCACGCCGGATTGAAAAATTCTAATTATGAATTAAATTTCGTTCTGGCGTGTGATCTTCCATTATTTGACTCAAGAATGATTCCCTATTTTGTCGAACAAATAAATGAATCCGTTTCGATCGCCGTTCCGAAAACGGCAAAGGGATTTGAACCGTTGTGCGGCCTTTATTCCAGAAATAATTTAGTTGAAATTGAAAAGATGTTTGTTGAAGAAAATTATGCTATTCATGATTTATTTGACAGAATTCCCGCCAAAGTTATCATGGCTGAAAAAATCGAAGCGATAACACACCCGTATGTGTTTTTCAACATGAATACGCCTGCAGAATATGAGGAAGCCCAGAAATTATATGCGGCATTAAACAAAAAGAGCTGACTCCTTTTGGAATCAGCTCCTTCTGGTTTCGCAAAGATCCAATTATTAGCGTATTTTGAATCCAACGCCTACATTAGCCGCCTTGTATTTTCCCAAATCAATGTCTGCATTTAGATACATCAGGAGAAGGCTGATAGAAACCCCTCCATAGACTCTGGATTTATTTACGCCATCGGCGCTGAATTTAACCTTACCGCCGCCGTTCTGATCGTACGTGATATCCATCGATGACGATTCAACCGCAAATCCGCCATAAAAATTGAATAAGAGTAATTTCTTGCTTGCGATGAGATGGTATGACGAAGCACTTGCTGAGAGATAACTGCCAACATCAACGCTCTGATAAG
The DNA here is from genome assembly GCA_016787925.1 of bacterium. GTDB lineage: Bacteria > CLD3 > CLD3 > SB21 > SB21 > SB21. Next base: position 7,554 of record JAEUSK010000276.1, read on the forward strand.
TAAGACCGGCCGCTACGTCGAGTGGTAAAGGCACCGGAATCCATTGATTCAGGTTATGCTTAACTCCAAATCCCAACATACTCACCTTACCCATATCGCCTGCCTTGACCTTAGGCATAAACCTGACGATAATATCGGTCTTAAACGGAACCCCGACGATTAACTGAGGAGCTACAAACGGAATTGTATTGATCCCAACGCCGGGCGGTATTGTCGTTCCTCCGTAATTCGCTCCACCATTTTTATCGCCAATGACCGTGGGCGCTGGATCCGGAGTATACCCGGGAACAACAGGGGTATATTCTTTATCCTTGTTCGGCGCCATTGCAACCATGGCAACGACTCCAAATTCAAAACCTAAGACGCTGTGTGATTTGGCGGAATGAAAAAAACCACTGCTCATGTTCATTCCCACGCCGTTTACCAATGGCTGAATATACATTTTCCCATTAGTCTCATCCAACTCCTTGAGATTATCCAGTACTTTACCTTGAGCAATAACGCTGGCCGTAAGAAATGCCAGCATCGCAACGCACTGCACCATTTTGAAAACCCTCATGGTCCTTCTCCTCTTTAAATTTATTGAAATAGTGAAGCCTTCCTGAATATAATCAATAGGCGTGCCGATAGCAAATCAGAGGTCGCGATTGTCTTTATTGCTTTAATAGGAACAGCCCAATGTGGGCGTTGCCGTTTTCAGAGTAAATGAACTTCTTAAAGGTCTTGGAAATGCGGCATCATTGATCCAAGGTCTCCATTTCTTCTTCAAGCAATTGACGTTGATACATATCGGCATAGACTCCGTCGAGCGAAACCAACTCCTCATGTGTGCCCCGCTCGATAATTTCTCCATCGGATAACGTAATGATCAAATCGGCGTATTTAACCGTTTGTATACGATGACTCACGATCAGACAGGTGCGATCTTGCATCAGGTTACGGAGGTGAGATAAAATTTCATCTTCGGTTCGCGTGTCCACGCTCGACAGAGAATCATCTAAAATCAGTATCTTGGGATCGCACATTACGGCACGTGCAATGGCCAATCGCTGCTTCTGTCCGCCGGAAAGAGTTATGCCCCGCTCACCGATTATCGTTTCGTATTTTTCAGGAAATTCCTCGATATTTGACCGTAACTGAGCAACCTCGGTCGCACGTTCAACTTGATTCATAACGGATTCATCGACGCCAAAAATCACATTATTCAGTATACTGTCCGAAAAAAGAAAATTATCCTGCGGAACCATGCCGATATGACCGCGTAATGTGGCGAGGGGGATCCGATGTATTTCAATGCCATCGATAAATAAAGAATCTTTCGGGACTTCAAAGAGCCGCGGTATAAGGTTGACCAGAGTGCTTTTTCCAGAACCCGTTTGGCCGACGACACCTACTATCATTCCTGGTTCAATACTTAGATTGATATTTTTCAAAACCGTTCGCTGATCCTGATATGAGAAATTCATGTTCCTGAATTCGATCTTGCCCTTGAGCTGGGTCACATGACTAACACCGTGATCATCTTTGATTTTTGGCTGCGTTTCCAAAATCGCATTCATGCGAATCATCGATGCGGAGCCGCGCTGAAAGATACTCAGTACCCATCCTAGCGCAATAATCGGCCAGATCAACATCGCAAGATAAAAATTGAAAGCAGCAAAGTGTCCGATAGTTATCTCCTGCAGCGCAATAAGCCGTCCCCCAAACCAAAGCAGCGTTGCCACGCTGAGTCCGATGGTCAGGATGACACTGGACATCATTATGCCGCGCACACGCACCATGTCCATATTTAGCGTCACGTATTCTTCACTTAACGAGCGAAACCGGCTGATTTCAAATAGTTCCCTGACATAAGATTTTATCACGCGAATACCGGAGAAGTTTTCCTGCGCCAGCGAGCTGATATCGGATAATTTTTCCTGGACTTTCTGAGAGCGAACGTGAATAAGTTTTGATAACCGGTTAATCGCAAAAGAAAGAACCAACAAAGGAATAAATGCTGCCAATGTAAGCTTTGGGCTAATCTGAATCATCAGTGGAACGACAAAAATAAAAGATACGATCGTATTTGCCGTGTACATGATGCCGGGTCCGAGTACGTCGCGCACGTTGCTCAAATCGCTGATCATGCGGTTCATTAAATCGCCGGTTTGAGTATTTTGGAAAAACTGAACATGAAGCTTCTGTAAATGTTTGAAAAAATCCCCGCGTAGATCGTATTCGATTTTCCGTGATGCAACGATAAGCGTTTGACGCATAGCGTATAAAAACACTGCATGCATCAATTCCATGATCACAAATAAGAAAATATATAAAAAAAGAATTCGGACCCCCCAGTGATCAGATAAAAAACCGGCCAATTGGGCATAAACCGTTATTTCTTGGCCAGGGAGTGACGGCCGAAGCGCGTCAATAGCTTCATTCATGAAGGGCACGCTGTGCGATTGGAAAAAATTCTTGAAGACAACAAATATGAAGCCGAGAATGAAATAATATTTGTACTTTATGAAATAGGGCTTAAGCCGATTAAACATTCCGTGTCCTCAGGTCAATAAGTATAATCTGTTTTCCGTAATGTATTTCTCAACTTTTTCCGGAACCATACCTCCAATAAATTCACCATGAGCTGCGCGTGTCCGGATATCGGATGACGAGATTGAAACCAACGGTACTTCCAAAAAAACCGACTTGTCCAAAAATCGTTTTTCGGTCCGAGCCGCATCGGTATAGGAACGCGGGAAAACAATGAATTGCGTCATGCCGATCAGTCTCTCAGGATCTTTCCACGTCTGCAATGCGGCAAGCGAATCGGATCCGACGATGAGGTATATTTCCGATCCGGCGTATTTGTTTCTTAGTGCATCCAGAGTCTTAACAGTGTAGGAAATGCCGCCCAACTTTTGTTCAATGTCATTGGATACAAAATGCGGATGACCGGAAATAGCAAGATTCAGCATATTCCAACGGTGTTCGAATGAAATAATATTTTGAATAGGTTTATGCGGTGGATTTGCAGAGGGTACAAAAATAACCTGATCAATATCCGTTTTCTCCAAAACCGTTTTGGCAATGAAAAGATGGCCATGATGAATCGGATTAAATGTTCCCCCGAAAATGCCGAGTTTTGTCATGTCATCCCGCTAATCAAATGTACTCAACGGACTAAGTTTTTTTTCTGTTTTTTTCTTTTTCTTCTTTCTCTTTTATCTTATTTAACAAATTTCCGGCTTCAGTTACCAACTTTTTTTCATGAGGATAATCGCTGATAAATTTGTTTAATATCAAAGTCGCTTTTTGAAATTCACCGATCTTAAAATTGCAGTATCCTTTCCAGAATCTGGCCTGGCCGGCAAACGGTGAATCATAATAGTCTATGATAACCTGATCGTAATACACGATAGCGGCTTCAAATTCACTGATTTTCCGGTATATATTGGCGCTCTCAAAGTGTTTTTTTGCGAGCTTCAACTTGATCGTCGCATAAATCGAATCGACCTCAGATTTTTTTTCACTCTTAGGATACAGATCCACAAAGTTCTGAACAGCTTCAACGGCTTCGTAAGTAAACTTCTGGTCCAGAGCATATCCCGGAGACAATTCATTATAACAAATCACCAGTTGATACAAAGCACGTTCAACAAATTCGCTGCGGGAGAAGCTGGAAACTAAACGGTCGTACTCGGAACTGGCCGACACGTAGTCCTTCTGATGAAAGTAACATTCGGCCAAATAATATTGTGCGTCATCAGCAATATCAGACCCGCTGAACTTATACGTAATCAGTGAAAACTCATCTGCGGCTTTGACATAGCTTTTCTTGCTAAAAAACTTCATCGCATACTCGAAATGCTCGCGCGACGTCATGTACTGTGTCACGTTTTTCTTACTGCAGGATATAAAAAGCAAGCTGAACATGATCATCAAGATAAACGAAAAAACTATTTTTCGGTACATGGGTTCCTTTATATTTAAATTACTTTTTTGCATCAAGCCGCAACTCCATTATTCCAGGCCAGGACTGGTACTGTTGTATGTGCGAGTATATCAGTTTCCGGCTTTCGTTAACTCAAATGTATGTTTAAGAAAAATTTTAAATTTATCGGAATTAGCGAGGCGATCATATTCTATTTTCACAATTGTCGACGGTTTCCTGTTCGTTGTGATTTGAAATTCCAAGCGTTTCAACTGGTCGTAATAACGATTTTGAAGCGTGTCAATATAAGTTCTGTACTTGGCTTCATTCTTTTTGTCAGCCTTGAGCTGCTGGATCAAGCTGTCGACCACCGTACAGGTCTTATCGATGTTGTTGGACAATTCGGCCTTAAGACTGTCCAGCGCACTCTTATAGATTACCCATTCTTTGGACACACTCGCATCGGCGTATTTCAGGGCTTTGGAAACGTAAGTCTGGAAACGTTCGTCATTCATGAGATTTAAAAACTCCGAACGTACCAGAGGCGCTGATTTTTTCCCGCCTTCCAGACTGTCTTTATTATCCGTGATGGCAAAATAATCGTCGTCACGAAGCTTCGTTATGACTTCCTCGTGCGCCGGATCTTTATCATCCGCCAACGCGCTTATCAACTTTCCAAAGAATCGGTGGTATTCTTCGATCAGCGGAACTACTTCGCGCTTTGCACGGATCTGCGTGTTTTCAAAATGCCGCCATCCGATAGCGTCCTGAATCAACGCAAGAATCAGGTTCAATGACCGCTGCAAATGGCGCGGATATTCCGGTTTGTCCAGACGGCGCGTCACAAGGTAGGTTGAATAATTCTTGATATCCAGAAGCGTTTCTTCAAAATTGTCCTCTTCCTCAGCTTTGGTAAGGACCGATTCCGGAATGATATTTTTTTCAACCGCGTCCTTTTCTATCATCTTAATCGAATCCATTTTGAACAATGCTTTGACTTTCGACTCAACATACTGGGCATTGAAATTATCGCCATCGCCCTGGCCCCGCGTAATCGTACCGGCTTTGACGTAATCGCCTATGGCTATACTCAGCTCAATATCGTTGATCAGATCCAGTATTTTAAATACGCCCTTTTGATCGAGGGCTATATTATCAGAATCGATAACCGCTTCTACCTGATTCATAGTCATAAAAGCGCGTTCGGCCTTGTTAAAAAAACCAAGCCGTTTGCGAATTTCGTTTAGTTCGCCGATTTTGCGACTCAATTCATACTCATCGATTTTCATATCTTTTGTCAATTTGGTCGAGTCGAGGCTTATGTGGTCGCTGGTCATTTGAAGCAGATCAATATTAATGTCAAACCGGCTCATCAGGCGTGCCGACAGGTACCGTGATGCAAGCGCCGCCTTCTTGATATCAGGATCCTCCTCTTTCATTACCGCTTTGTCAATACAGGGGAGTTCCTGTTTGAAATACTCTACCACACGCTGTTTTTCGTTTTTTTGTGTATCCAATTCACCGATGAGTTCCACGAATTCGTATACCTCTTTAATCTGAAAACCCTTTACTTTAAAAATCATCGACGTAAGATATTGCGTTTCCTGCGCGATTTCGGTCAATTTGCCGGATTCATGCAAAGATTCATCCGGATTATCAAGACGGCGCGCAAAAGAGATCGCGGCTATGGTTTGGTCGGCTATATTATCGGCTGCGAGAGTTTTTCTAATCGCGTCTTTGATCTCCCCATCTAACGGCGCGTAGTTATCCTGAACCAATTTCTCTTCATACTGTTCCAGCGCCACATCCACTTCCAATTCATTTATCAACTGCAGCCATTCCAATTTTTCGGTTTTGGAACCCAGTTCGATATTCAGCTCCCCCGATAGCGTGTCTTCAATAATATGGTCGAGTATTCTGAACTGGCGGCGAATGTTATTCGATTGCCCAAGGCGATTGATGATAATACCTTCCAGCGTTTCGTTTGGATACCCGTATTCGGCGAGCTGCATCTGCAGTTTCGACAAAAGATAAATATTGATCATATCCTTCATCGTAATCGACTCGCTCTTTCGCATGGTTTCATCACGCTTCATGGCTTCCGCGAGCAGATTAACGATAAAAACACTTTTCATTTGTTCGTCGTTATTCAATTCCATTTTATCAATGATCTGAACCAATTTGCACAATGTTTCCGTGTCGCGAATCTTTTTTTCAAAAAGGTCTTTGAGTTCTCTGGATCTGCCCGATTTATCCGACCCGCCGCCGTCGGAAGCCGCTTTCTCAAGAATTATCGTGATGATTGCATTTTCGACTGAACTGTGATAAAGTTCATTTAGCTTGCCCTCAAATATGGGGGTACCAAAATTCGATGACTTATTGACCAGAAGGGACAACAGCATATTGATTACCGGCTCCGAAACCGTTTTCTGTCCCAACATAACTTCCATTTTTGTCAGGGCGGCAATATCTTCAAGTTTGCTGACCAGTATGGTTTTTCCGCTCTTGGTCTTTTTGAGAATTTCTTCTTCAATCTTCTGAATGACCACGAGAAGCTCCGATTCAGAAAATGACGCAATTTTGGACTGGAACTGCGTTACATGTTCCGGCATCAGCTTTCCGGGAAAAGCCGAGGATTGAACCAACGCCATAATTTTGTCCAGGGCTATTTTCTGGTCATTATCGACTATCGGCGTGCTGCGTGTGGCCATACGTTACCTGCAACGTAATGAACGTTATAAAATAACAACTTGACGAAAAATGTAACATAATCGGACGATCATATCAAGCAAATTAAATTGATTCACACTTGACTTTTCATGGCCGTTTGAATACTTT
>JAEUSK010000286.1 GCA_016787925.1 bacterium
CCGAAAATGAATGAACCTAACTTCGTGAACATCGCCCGCAATTTTCTCAGCGCCCATTCAAAAGCTTTTTTCAATTCAAAATATCCCTGATTTAAGTTGGCACAAACGCGTTCAAAAAGCTGTACAGATCGACGAAATAATTTTGATTCCTGAGAATTAATCCGCGGAGGCAACGTGAGAGAAATCAAAAACTGATCCGGAATTCTTTGGGTTTCTTGACCTTGCCAGGCTCTTAATCTTCACTGCAGGCCATGAAAAAACGCTTCGTATCGCCCGTGGAATTCCGCGTTCTATTTTCGACATGACGATTGGTTTGAGCTCCGTAATCCATTCAGGCGCCAGTAAATCACGGTATTGGTCTAAAAGCCATTCCGCCTGGCTTTTATGACCTGACATCGACGCTGCGATGATTTGCTTGGCGGCGCTAATTTTCTTTTTGTCACCAGGAAGCCCGCGAATAATTTCCGTTCTCTTCAAGAAAAATACATCTGCAAATACGACTCGTCCGTCCCGATGTGTTTTTCTGTTTTCTGTGAGAGGTTTCCAATATTCCGGCGTTAATCCGATCAGTTCAAAATCCCGTTCATGAAGATATTGGGTCACTTCATGAAAGTGCGGCTCTCCTTGATAAAACGGCTGAAAACGAAGTTCGCATTTTATCGCGAGCACATTGGAAAGGAGATGATCGCAACTCTTTATTACTTCAAAATCCAACCCTTCTAAATCCGTTTTCAGAAGATCAACGGTATCTATACCCAACGGATCCAGTATATCAGGCAGCGTAGTCGGGATCACATGCTGGGAAGACTTTGTTTCGTAGAATTTCTGAAGCCCGTATTGTTCGATAATTTCTTGGTGTGGTTCGCGTAGTCCGGAGCAGGCGCCATAATTTCGAATCTTAAATTCTCCCGGAGATTTATCTCCGGCAACAACGCTGTTAATGAGGTGTTTTCTGTAATAGCGTTGACTTGTTGCGCTTTTGTTTCCGCCTGCGTCAATTTCAATCAGCGTAATGGTTTTCAGAAAGGACGACGGCAGATCGTAGTCCGCATCACCGCCTGAACCCAGATTAACAACCACAAACGATCCTGTGAGCGCATCTAACAAATTTACAGGCATGAAATTCAAGGCCTTCCGGTATTTGGATCACGCGTTTGCAGATTCTTACACATTAGAAAATTTGTTATTCTTTATTATTCTGAAGCCTTTGATGAGTTCCCTAATTCCAGCTTCGACGGTGTGCGTTGGCATGTAACCGAGTTTTTCAATTTTCTCGTTACTGACGATATAATTCCTTTGATCAGGATCCTTATTTATTTCAGATGTCGTAATGAAAAAATCGGGTATCTGCTCTTTGATCTTCAAACACAGTTCCATTTTTGAGAGATTTGCAGAACTTAATCCGACGTTGTATGGCTGGTTTTTCATTACTTCAAAGTGCTCCATTGCAAAACAAAAAGCAGATGCCACATCGCGGATGTGTATAAAATTGCGTTTAAAATTCGCTTCAAAAAGCACGATGTACTTTTCTGTATATGCTTTATAGGTAAAATCATTTACCAGCAGATCAAGGCGCATCCTTGGGCTGAACCCAAATACCGTAGCCAGCCGCAGCGTAATCGCATTTTCGGAATTTAATAGCGCACGTTCCGCCTCGACTTTCGTTGTGCCATATAGTGATATCGGATTCAACGGCGTATTTTCGGTGCAATAAATACCGTCCTGTCCGATGCCGTATCCGCTGTTGGTCGTTGGATAAATAATTCGTTGATCCTTTGACCGCATTTTATTTATGGAAATAATAGCGTCCCGGTTAATGGACACGGTATTATATGCATTTTTTTTGGACAGCGGCGCGCCTACAATTGCAGCAAGCGGTATGATAATATCTGTATCTTTCAGCAGAGTTTTTACAATACTTTCATTACGGACATCGTCGTTGACGATATCAAAATCCGGATTGGAGCAGCATTCCAGCAGCGACGACTGGTTAAATGCCAGCGAGTCCAAAACTGTAACCTTATATCCCTTTACCAGCAATGTCGGAACAAGGACAGAACCTATGTACCCGGCCCCGCCAGTAACCAAAATTTTTTCTTTTGCCATTAGTCTTCTTCCTTTAAGTATTCTGAAGCGAGCCCGTATGCCTCGGGTACTCCAATATCAATAAATTTGCCATTACATATAAACCCATACGCGTCTGATTTTATCATATCGGGGAGGAGATCTTTTTCCAAAGACAGTGCTGTGTTTTCCGGAACGCGATCAAATACAGATTTCTTGAGTAGATAAACACCGCAATTAATATAGCCGCCGGATGAGCTTGGCGCTTTTTCCTCAAACGATACAATTTTGTTGTTCGTCGACATATTTACCTTACCGTATCTATTGGCATTTTCTACATAAGTAAGGGCTATGGAAATCGAGGCGCCCTTCGATTCGTGCGCTGAAATAAAACTTTGAATATCTATATCGACATAACTATCTCCATTCAGAACAAGAATATCATCTGACTTCGTATACTGTAAGGCTTTTTTTATCGCACCGCCGGTGCCGAGGAGATCTTTCTCCAAAGAAAACAATATCTCAAAGCCATAGTCTGAATTATCCTGATATTTCGATATGATTTTATCTGCTTTGTGGCCGACGGCGAGTACGACTCGGGTAACGAACTTGGATCGACTGATCAATTTGAAAACAAATTCCAGGAAAGGCTTACCATTGACAGGTACAAGAACTTTTGGCAAGTCTCCGGCTGAATCACCTAATCGTGTGCCCAGTCCCCCCGCCAAAATAACAGCGTCAGTGTTTTTCATAGTCTAATGTGTCAGATAAATAATTTTTGAACCTTCGTTCTCAAAATTTATATCCACTTGTAACAGCCCTTTTAGTGAATCTTTTACTGATGGCTGTTTTTCCTTGGGAACTAAAAAAAACAAAAAACCGCCGCCGCCTGCCCCCGCCAGTTTACCGCCATAGGCGCCTGCCGCCATAGCCGTGCGATATGCTTCATCAATGTCGGCGTTAGAAATCTGATTTGAGAGGCTTTTCTTTAAATTCCAACTTTCGTGTAGCAGTTTACCAAGGTTTTCAATCATGTCTTCAGCTGGGTCTTCAGAAATGATCTTTTCAGCCGTGAATACCATACTAAACATCTTTTGAAGATATTCATCCTTGCTTCGATTCTTCATATTCTCTATTTGTTCGGCGGCTATTTCAGTTGCATAGCGCGTCAAACCGGTATAAAATGCCATTATCGACGCGTTAAGCAGGTCGTATTTTTCGTTTGAAATTACAATTGGCCTAACGGAAAAACCGAGTTTGTTAAATTCAATAAGATTCAATCCGCCGTAGGCGGCGTGAACCTGATCCTGGCACCCGACATTTTCCTTAATAAGTTGCTGTTCGATATATATCGCTTCTTCTGCAAGTTTCTGTTTTGAAACAATATTTCCTTCCAAAGCATATAGCGCATTCAAGAAACCGACGGTGAACGAAGAAGAAGACCCGAGGCCCGTTCTTGCAGGAAGATCGGCAAAAATATGAATATCCAGATTCCCACGTAAATTCTTGAAGTTGAGCGTTTCTCTTACGCTGGGGTGAATAATGTCTTTTACGTCATTGACTAATTCTGATTTGGAATAACCGACACGGATCTTGTATTCAAAGAAATCACTCAGTTTGTTGACGCTGACATAAGTATACTTATTGATCGTGGTTCCGAGAACCGCGCCGCCGTTTCTTTCGAAGTACTCTTTATAATCCGTCCCGCCGCCAAAAAAACTAAACCGCACCGGTGTTTTTGAAATGATCACTGCGTAACTCCCTTATGAAAACCGGACAAAAGCAAGCTCAAAACCAAATATCAAATCAGCCCGCCATTAATATTAATTTCCGTGCCGGTAATGTAATCGGATTCGAAAACAAATTGCATTGCGTTATAAATATTTATCGGATCACCCAGCTTTTTCATCGGAATCGTATTCAATACAACTTTCATCATGTCCTCCGGTACTTCAGATATCATGCCTATGTTGTAATAACCGAGATTCAGGCAATTAGCAGTAATGCCTTTCAATGCATTTTCTTTTGAAATCACTTTCATAAGACCCCACAAACCGGCCTTTGAACCCGAATAAGCGGATGTGCCTGGAACTCCGAGCTGCGGAACGACAGATGCAACGAATACCAATCGGCCGTAGTTTTGTTCCCTCATCAGAGGAAGCAGATGTTTTGCCATCAAAAAAGCACTGTCCAGATTACCTTGCATTACGAACCGCCAGTCGTCCAGCGATAATTTGTGCGTAAACCCATTGAGATTTACCCCGGCGCAGTGGACAAACCGGATATCTTTCAGCTGTTCCTTGTGTTTTGACACAAAATCAATAACCTGCTGTTCATTGGTTACATCCACCTGAACGTACCGGTCTGACTGCGTAGTTGGTTTGGTCTTGTTATAAATTCCTATTGCAGATTGCCCTTCTGCAATATACTTCTCAAGGAGATATTTGCCGATGCCGCGCGAAGCGCCGGATATGATGATCATAAA
>JAEUSK010000303.1 GCA_016787925.1 bacterium
ATGGAAGTCGATCGTTCAGAGGCTATAGAAGAATTTACAGTATCAACGTCCGAGGAATTGAAAGCGAAAGTTACAGGACGCAACAAGAAATATTTGATCGGAACGGATGATGATGAGTCGATCGAAGCTTGGAAGAAATCGGACACGATGTTTCTTAATTTCGGTCCGCAGCATCCTGCAACCCACGGTACGCTGCGCATGTTACTGGAACTCTCCGGCGAAAAAGTGGTCAAACTCGATCCCCGCCCGGGTTACCTCCACACCGGATTTGAAAAATTAGCTGAACATCATACGTTCAATCAGTTCATTGCAGTCACCGACCGGATGAACTATCTTTCCCCGTTATCCAACAACGTTGGTTTTGCCTGCGCCGCCGAAGAGTTGCTCGGCATAAAAATTCCACCGCGCGCCCAGTACATCCGCGTGATACAGGCCGAACTCTCACGTATCGCCGATCATCTTGTCAATATCGGCACGCACGCGCTCGATCTGGGTGCGTTCACGGTGTTTCTTTACGGATTCAGGCAGCGCGAATTCATTTACGATCTCTTTGAAGTATCGACCGGCTCACGTCTCACCACAAGCTATACGCGAATCGGCGGCGTTATGCGCGATTTTCCCGAAGGCCACGAGGAACAGATAGCCGGGTTCTGTAAGCAATTCGATATTGTGTACGGAGAGATTGAAGGCTTACTCAATCATAACAAAATATTTCAAAACCGTACTCAGGGAATCGGAAAAATCAACGCGCAAGACGCGATCAACTACGGCATGACCGGTCCATGCCTGCGCGCGAGCGGTGTTCCGTACGATATTCGTAAGGACGAACCGTATCTTAATTACGATCAATTGGATTTTGACGTTCCGGTTGGAACCGAAGGCGACGTATTCGAGCGGTATCTTGTTCGTATGGAAGAAATGAGACAAAGCATACGCATCATCAAGCAATGCCTTGCGCAAATGCAAAAAGGTCCGGTAAAAGTGGACGATCATTCGATCGCTCTTCCGGACAAAAGTAAAGTATACGGCAGCATCGAAGGCTTGATTCATCATTTTAAACTGATCATGGATCATCACGGTATTGATATGCCGAAAGGCGAGATCTATCATGCGACGGAAGCGCCCAATGGCGAGCTGGGCTGGTTTATCGTCAGTAACGGCGAAGGCGTGCCGTACAAAGTTCATGTGCGAGGGCCGTCGTTCGTTCATTTTTCAATGATGCCGAAATTGTCAGAAGGAGGCATGGTCAGCGACGGCGTGGCTATTTTGGGAAGTTTGAATGTGATCGCCGGAGAGTGCGACCGTTAATTTTTTTATTTATCCAAACCATTCAGGTTTCTCAAACCCGGAAGGTTTAAAAACTTTTTCTTAAGGTATAGTATGGCGTTAGAATTTTCTCCAGAGAAGAAAAAAGAAGTTGAGTGGACCCTCACACGGTACCCGAATAAGCAGGCGGCTATGCTGCCCGTTTTGCACATCGCGCAATATCAATTCGGCTGCATTTCACCTGAAGTAATGGAACTCGTGGCGAAGACGCTTGACCTTCCGGTTAGCCGCGTGCAGGACGTGGTTACTTTTTATACGATGTTTCACGAAAAGCCGGTGGGAAAATTTCATATCCAGGTTTGCCACACGTTGTCGTGCGCCATTCGCGGCGGAAGTCAGGTTGTGGATTATCTCGAAAACAAATGCGGCGTAAAATGTAACGACGGCATTTCGAAAGACGGAAAATTTTCAATCACGAAAGTCGAATGCTTGGGTTCCTGCGGCACGGCGCCGATGATGCAGGTGAATGACGATTATTTTGAGAATCTGACTAAAGAGAGGATCGACCAATTAGTTAATAAGTGGAAAAGTGAATAGTGCAGCCACAGAGTGCACAGAGGTTGGAATTGATTTATATTTCCCGTGCTCGGTGATCACTGTGGCAAAAAAAGGTACAAGGGATGGAAAAAGTTTTGACGAAAATGGTGGGTATTGAGAACTCACAGAATATTGACGTTTATCTGAAACACGGCGGTTATCAGGCATTGCCTAAGGCTCTGAAAATGACGCCCGACGAACTGATCCAGATGATGAAGGACTCCGGCGTGCGCGGGCGCGGGGGCGCGGGATTTCCTACGGGGATGAAATGGAGCTTTTTACCAAAAGACAATCCAAAGCCTCGGTATTTATTATGTAATGCCGACGAATCAGAACCGGGAACATTCAAAGACCGCGTACTAATGGAAGACGATCCGCATCAGGTTATAGAAGGATTGATTATCTCTTCATTTGCCATCCAAGCCCACACTTGTTATATCTACATTCGCGGCGAATATGTGACCGGCGCAAAGATATTACATAAGGCTATCAATGAAGCGTATGAAAAAGGCTACCTCGGAAAAAATATTTTAGGAAGCGGATTTGAACTGGATATTACCGTTCATCGCGGCGCCGGCGCTTATATTTGCGGTGAAGAAACCGGATTGATCGAGTCGCTCGAAGGCAAACGCGGATGGCCGCGTATCAAGCCGCCGTTTCCGGCAGTGTATGGCGTATTCGGTTGCCCCACGATCGTGAATAATGTGGAAACGCTGGTGACACCCATTCATATCATTAATCGCGGCGTGCAATGGTGGAAAGATAACGAACCTAAATTGTACTGTATGAGCGGGCATCTTACGCGTCCGGGCACTTACGAAGCTAAGATCGGTACCAATTTGATGGAACTGATCAACGATCATTGCGGAGGAATTCCCAACGGAAGAAAATTAAAAGCCGTTATACCGGGCGGTTCGTCCGTTCCCGTTCTGCGCGCTGAGGAATGCGACGTGGCAATGGATTTTGACGCGCTCGCTAAAGCCGGATCGGCTTTGGGTTCTGCAGGATGCATGGTAATGGATGATACCACGTGCATGGTCAATGCGCTGTGGAATCTGATGAAATTTTATTCCCATGAATCCTGCGGACAATGCACGCCTTGCCGAGAAGGTACGCATTGGCTGGAAATGATCTGCGGGCGAATTGAAACGGGCCGCGGTAGAATGGAAGACCTCGAACTGATGCTGGAGACGGCGAATAACATTGCGGGGCGCACGATCTGTCCTTTAGGCGATGCGGCCGCGTGGCCGGTAGCCGGATTGCCGGATAAAAATAAAGGCGGCGATCTTAACGGCCAAAGTTTTGTAAATAAATTCCGCGAGGAATTTGAATATCATATAACCAACAAAAAATGTAAAGTAACAATTCCGCATGAGTGGAACTAACTGCTCCGCTCGGCGAGGAGGGTGTTATGAAAAAATATCTGTATCGTTCTTTTTTGGCTGTTTTTACAGCCGTCCTGGCGACAGGAATATATTTCGGATGTACGGATGATGAAACAAGTTTGTTGTTTGATTTGACGGGCAGATGGGCTGGCTGGGGCGCCAGTGTCGACGGCGGCGGACGTGTTGAACTTGATATAGTTCAGGATACCACAGGACTTGTAACCGGCACAGTGTACACTTTGGATGATAAAATGGATACGCTTCCGTTTGCAGGGAATTTGGCCGACGGCCATTTTAGCGGAACGGGCTATGGCGTGTGCAACCCTCATATTGAACTGACCGTTAAGAAAGACGGTATGATGTTGGTCGGCACCGCGGTCGATAAAGATTCCGCCACATGCAACACGGATCCTGTCGAACTGCTTTTCTACAAAGTCATTGCGGCAACCGTGGACGTTTCCGGATCATGGAACGGAACGCATGTAGGAACGGACGGGAGCGGTAATTTTCTGATGGTAGTCAATCAGGTCGGAGGAAACGTCACCGGCAATATTTATGATGTAGGCGATACAACGGCGGTGCACGGACGGGTTTTGGGGAACGTGTTTGAAGGGATATTAGAGGATCAGGTTTGTCCGGTTATCTTTTATATGGAAGTGGACGGCAACAGTATGAGCGGACGATTTATTTCTATAGGCGGCAATGTTGAATGTACGGATCGGGGAACGGTAACTGCAAACCGGGTAACAGGAAAGATCAAAAAATAATTTCGGATAAAGATTCATTTTGAAAACAGATTAGAAGGTAATTTTTCTATGGCGCTAATCAAGATCGATGATCAGGAAGTGGAAATCGCAAAAGGCGAAGTGGTCATTAATGCGGCGAAACGGGTCGGGATAGACATCCCGTTCTATTGTTATCATCCGGGTATGAAAATCGTCGCCAGCTGCCGCATGTGTCTGGTTGACATGGTCGGCATGCCGAAACTGATGCCGGCATGTTCTACCACCGTCGGTGAACTCCCGCCCGGCAAAAAATTAGAAGAAAAATACGACGCGGTCATTTATACAGATAACGATAAAGTGAAAACAGCGCGCCGCGCCGTATTGGAATTTCTGCTTTTGAATCATCCGATTGATTGTCCGATCTGCGATAAAGCGGGCGAGTGCAAACTTCAGGATTATTCATACGAACACGGGAATCATGAATCGCGCCTCATTGATCCGAAACGCATTCCAGAGAAAAAAGATCTCGGCCCGTCAATTTATTTATATACGTCCCGCTGTATCATGTGTTCACGCTGCGTTCGGTTTACCGAAGAGATATCCGGTACGGAAGAACTCAAAGTAACGCATCGCGGCTGGCATGCGGAAATTTCAGTATCCCCGGGCAAACCTCTGGATAACAAAATGATGGGTAACGTTGTGGATCTCTGCCCCGTCGGTTGTCTGATCGACAAACACGAAAAATTCGAAGGCCGCGTATGGAATTTCGTTCAAACCGAAAGTATCTGTCCGGGTTGCAGCAAAGGATGTAATACCGTTCTCGATACGATGAAACATCAGAAATTGAATCTCGAAGAATTGGTTGATACGGTGTACCGTATTCGTCCGCGCGAGAATATGGACGTCAATCAGTGGTGGATCTGCGACGACGGACGTTACCATCTTGAAGGTGACAAAAAGAAAACACGTATTTTAGTTCCGCATTTGCGCGAGAATGGTGCCTTAACCGAAACGACGTGGTTCAGCGCGGTCGCGGCGGTTTCCGAAAAGATCAAATCCGCCGGAGCCGGACAGGTTGTTTTTATCGGCAGCCCGTATGCATCAAATGAAGAAAATTATTTGCTCGGCAAATTAGCCAAAGGCCTTAATGCCGCAACGGATGTAAGCAAGCCGATCTTTGGCGACACGCAGACATTCAAGACGGATATGAATAAGTATCCCTTTACCATTGAATCTGAAAAAGCGCCGAATTTCCATGGAGCAAAAAATGCGCTGGGTTTAACCGATTCCAAGATTGATCAATCATTGTCGAAAAAAGTTGTGGTCCTGCTCGGCAGCCATAATGTGGATTTGAAATCCAAACCGGAAACGCTGATTGTGATCGGTTCGTTTGAAGATGCGGTGACGAAACAAGCCGATATTATATTGCCGGCAGCGCTTTTTACGGAAACAAGCGGAACGTATACGAATAAAGACGGATTAGTCCAGAAATTCAATAAAGCGATCAATCCTCCCGGCGATTCCAAAGCCATATGGCAGATCATGATTAATTTGGCACAGGCATCCGGCCAAGACTGGTATTACGAAACAGTCGGTGATGTAGCAAAAGAAATGATTCAAAGTGTGGGCGGGTTCAAATCCGTTGACCTCGGCACACTTTATCCGCACTTTGTTTTACAAGATGAACAAGTGGTAGCGTAACTAATTTTATTAAAGAGATTAAAATTATGGAAATTTTTTATCCCTACATCTTCATGGGTATTCTGTTAGTGACCTGGCTTACCAGCGTTCCCGTCATGGTTCTTGTTGAACGCAAAGTCAGCGGGTGGCTGCAGTATCGCGTCGGTCCAACCCGCGTGGGTCCATGGGGGTTATTACAGCCGATCGCTGACGCGCTTAAATTCTTATCCAAAGAAGATGTGGTGCCTCATCACGTCAACAAATGGTTGTACATTTTTGCTCCGGCTTTAATGGTATTTCCGGCGTTTTTTGTTATCGGTGTGATTCCGGTTGGAATCCTCACATTGGGCGGCAAAGAAATTCTGGTACAAATCGGGCATACCAATATAGGAATTTTGTACGTCCTGGCAGTTTCGTCGCTCGTGGTTTATAGTATCACATTCAGCGCGTGGGCATCAAACAATAAATATTCACTTTTGGGCGGACTTCGTTCTGCGGCGCAAATGATGAGCTATGAGCTGCCCATGGGGTTGTCTATTCTTGGAACGATCATGCTGGTAGGATCGTTGCGGCTTGAGGATATTGTTAATTTTCAGATGAATTCGGCCTGGGGTATTGTGTGGCAGCCGCTCGGCGCTCTTATATTCATAGTCACCGCATTTGCAGAAACTAACCGGCTGCCTTTCGATCTTGCTGAAGCGGAGGCGGAACTCGTGGGCGGTTATCATACGGAATACAGTTCGATGAAGTTTGCCATGTTCTTTCTGGGCGAGTACTGCAACATGCTCACGGCGTCTGTTATGATCACATTATTATTTCTCGGAGGATGGAATGTACCGTTTGTGCAGGGGATGAATTTAGAGCCGCTAACTCAACAAGTGATTCAAATAGCCGGTTTAGCATTGAAGGTGGTTTTTCTCATGTTCTTTTTTGTTTGGGTTCGCTGGACACTGCCGCGTTTCCGGTATGATCAGTTGATGAATTTCGGATGGAAAACGCTGATTCCGCTGGCGCTGGCCAATGTGGTGATCACGGCGATCGTAATGGCCATTGTAAGTTAATGTGCGATAAAATTACAAGATCAAGAATGATAATAATAAGAAGGAAATAGATATGGCTGTTTCTGTTAAGAACATAACAGTGCCGCGCGGCAAGAACTGGGTTGACAATACGTATATTATTCCGGTCATCAAAGGATTGATCATTACGCTGAGGCACATGTTCAAGAAGCCTATTGTCTTATATTATCCGGAAAACAAAAAAGTATTACCGCCGAATTACCGCGGCTTGCACATGCTGACGCGGGACGAGCAAGGCCGTGAAAAATGCGTTGCCTGTGAAATGTGTTCTACCGCATGCCCGGCCGACTGCATTCGCATCGTGGCTAATGACAGCGGCGATGTATGGAAAGACAATTTTGAAAACCGCGAAAAACATCCGATCGTTTTTGAGATTGACGAACTGCGCTGCATATTCTGCGGCATGTGCGTGGAAGCCTGTCCTGAAGATGCGATCGATATGACCGACATGCATAATTTGGCCGACTACACACGCCAGGATTTTATTTACGATAAGGAACGATTACTAGGAGTGTATGACGAATATATTAAACGTCATCCTGATCACGCAAAACGTCGCGACGGTGAATTCAAGGCGATGAAGAACTCCAGTTACTTCAGCGTGGTGTCAGTGGAAAATGCAAAAAAACCAGGCGGGCATTAAGATTATTTTTAGCAAAGGATAAGCAGAGGTTTTTTATGGACAGTTTCATGCAATATTTTATGATAAATCCGGTATTCTATATTTTTGCCGGTATTGCGGTTTTACTCGCCATTGCGATGCTGACGATGGATAATCCGGTCTACAGCGCAATTTTTATGGTGCTGACGTTTTTCTGTATCAGCGTCATTTATATTACGCTGGAAGCTGAGTTCATAGCGGCCATTCAGGTCCTGGTTTATACCGGGGCGATCATGGTTCTCTTTCTCTTTGTTATTATGTTGCTGAATTTAGGACGCGAATCGGATTTGGTTGAACGTTCCGGGCCGATGAAATACATTTCAATATTACTCGCGTTCGGAATTTTACTTCAGATAGGCTTTGCCGCGAAAGTAACATTCGGTATCGGCGAAAAAGGTATGTATCCCATAGAGCAAGTGAGACTCGTCGGTAATACGGAAACAATCGCTTCATTGCTCTTTTCCCAATATGTATATCCGTTTGAGATCGCATCCGTCTTATTATTGCTGGGCATGGTTGGGGCGATCATTATCTCAAAAAAGAAACAAGAATAACGCTGGAGTGACTGTATGGTTCCGATTTCTCATTATTTAATATTAACCGCCATTTTGTTTACGCTCGGAGTAATTGGAGTTTTGACCCGCCGGAATGCGATCATCGTATTCATGTGTATCGAACTCATGCTCAATTCGGTAAATTTAAGTATGGTGGTTTTTGCACGTTTTCTGGATTCCATGGACGGACAGATCGCGGTATTTCTCATTATGACCGTTGCCGCGGCAGAAGTTGCCGTCGGATTGGCTTTGATCGTAGCCATTTACCGAAAGAAAGAATCGATCAATATCGACGAGATGCATATCATGCAAGGATAATTTCATTTGAGGTTATTGAAATGAATTTTTCGGAGAAATTTTGATGGAAATGATAATTCTGCTTATCCCTTTAATTCCGCTCGCCGGCGCGATATTAAATACGTTTTTCGGACGAATGTTGGAAGGACAACATGCTTCTGAAGAAGGTGAATCGCACGAACACCATGAATCCAAGCCGATTGCGGGTTATCTCGCCAATATTATGGTCGGGATTTCATTCATACTGTCATTGGTTGTTTTCTTCCGGGTTCTCAACGGCGAAAAATTTAATGTAGATTATTTTGATTGGATCGTTGTAGCCGACCTGAAGATCACGCTGGGATTTCTGATCGATCCGCTGTCCGCGACCATGCTTCTGATTGTAACGGGCATCGGATTTCTGATCCACGTGTATTCGCTCGGTTATATGGGGCACGACCCGGACCGGCCGCGTTTTTTCACGTATCTTAATTTGTTTATTTTTTCCATGCTCATGCTTGTCATGGGCAATAATTTAGTCGTGATGTTCTTCGGATGGGAAGCCGTAGGACTTTGCTCGTATCTGCTGATCGGATATTATTATAAAAAGAAAAGCGCATCGGATGCCGGTAAGAAAGCTTTTATTGTAAACCGCATCGGCGATTTCGGATTTGGACTGGGGATCTTTCTCGTTTTCGGCACATTTGGCACCGTTCATTTTGAACCGCTATTTGTGGCGATTCAAAATCATCCTAATTTGTTTGCGATCGGAACGACCATGACCGCGATCGGTATGTTGTTGTTCGTCGGCGCCATTGGTAAATCTGCGCAGGTTCCGTTATTCGTCTGGTTGCCCGATGCGATGGAAGGCCCGACACCGGTCTCTGCATTGATCCATGCCGCGACGATGGTGACAGCGGGCGTATTCATGGTCGCTCGATGTAATCCGATCTTTTCTTTTGATATCGGACCGGTAAGTCATATCATGGGCATGAGCGCCGGCGACCTGGTCACGTACGTGGGTTGCGCGACGGCGGTTTTCGCCGCAACAATAGGATTGACGCAAACGGATATCAAAAAAGTACTGGCTTATTCCACAGTCAGTCAATTGGGATACATGTTCATCGGTGTCGGCGTCGGCGCGTATGCTGCCGGCGTATTTCACCTTCTGACCCATGCATTCTTTAAAGCTCTCCTTTTCCTCGGCGCCGGAAGCGTGATCCATGTGATGGAACATGCGTTCCATAAAGCTCACCTCCACGACGATCCGCAGGACATTCGTAATATGGGCGGACTTTTCTCAAAAGCAAAAATCACCGCCATTACTTTTATTGCCGGCTGGATCGCCATCAGCGGCATTCCGCCGTTCTCTGGTTTTTTCAGCAAGGATGAAATATTGACAGCGGCGTATCATAAAGGCTATAACGGTGTTTTCTGGTTTGGAATTATCGGTGCCACCATGACGGCGTTTTATATGTCGAGATTGGTTTTTCTGACATTTTTTGGCGAAAGCAGGACGAAACCGGAAGCGCGCGAACACTTGCATGATTCCGGATTTACAATGACCGTGCCGCTGATGATCCTGGCATTTTTCGCCGTTATAGCCGGATTGATCGGAGTGCCGGAAGCACTGGGCGGACACAATTGGTTTGGTCATTTTCTGGCGCCGGTTGTCGGCGAACATGCTGCGCCGGGAGGGCATCACGGATTTAGCGAAGGTATGCTGATTACCATCTCGATTCTTGCCGGCGTCATAGGGATTGGTTTTGCATACATAATGTACATAAGAAAGAATATTGATGCGGATAAACTGGCCGCCGACTACAAACCCATCTATACCACGCTGCTTAATAAATATTATGTGGACGAAGCATACGATAAATTTATTGTGTCGCCGATCAAATGGTTTTCGGATAACGTTTTGTGGAAATGGACGGACATTAAATTGATAGACGGGCTGATCAAATTTATTGCAGTCACTATTGATTTGACGGGAAGAGTGCTCAGATTATTTCAAACCGGTTACGTACAAACCTATGCTTTCTTTATTTCGCTGGGTGTTGCAATGGTCATTTATTATCTCATGAAGTAGTTCAGATCTTAAGATAAGAGGCTTTTTAATGGAAACTTACAGTGCAATCGTTTTATCGTTGTTGATATTTGTTCCTCTCGCCGGCGTGGCGATACTTTCCTTTATTCCGCGCAGCCAGGAGAACACCATAAAAACCGTTACGCTCGGTGTGGCTTCGCTCGTGTTTATACTTTCTGTGCCGATGTATTTTGCATACGATATTTCCAATCCGGACATGCAATTTGCATACATAGCGAACTGGATACCGAATTGGGGCGCATATTATTCTATCGGCGTTGACGGACTCAGCCTGCTGCTTATTTTGTTAACGACCTTTATCATGCCGTTAGCTGTGATCGCATCGTGGAAAAGCGTTCATTTTCACGTCAAGGGATTCATGATCTCTCTGCTTCTGCTGGACGCAGGAATGGTCGGCGTTTTCTGCGCGCGCGACATGCTTTTGTTTTATGTTTTCTGGGAAGCGATGCTCGTGCCGATGTATCTGATTATAGGCATTTGGGGGCATGAACAGCGTATCCGGGCGGCCGTAACGTTCTTCATATATACGATGGCAGGCAGTTTATTTATGCTTGTTGCCATTATCTATATGTATTTTCAAACAGCCGCGGTCGTCGTAGACGGTACTGTTATTTCCAACCACTCCTTCGCAATTCAATCTTTCATGGCGCTGCAATTGCCCTACGACACGCAGGTCTATTTGTTCTGGGCATTCGCATTAGCGTTTATGGTCAAAGTTCCGATGTTTCCGTTTCATACCTGGCTTCCGCTCGCGCACGTTGAAGCGCCGACGGCGGGCTCCGTTGATCTTGCCGCTATTCTTCTTAAAATGGGGCCGTATGGATTTATGCGATTTTGCATATCTTTTTTCCCCGCCGTATCGGAACAATATACACCGGTCATCATTGTACTTGCTCTGGTCGGAATTATTTACGGCGCGCTTGTGGCCATGGTGCAGCCCGATGCGAAAAAATTAATCGCCTATTCTTCGGTAAGCCATTTAGGGTTTGTTATGCTGGGCATTTATTCGATGAATATTCAATCTTGGCAGGGCGCCATGCTGATCATGGTCGGACACGGTATTTCCACCAGTGCGCTTTTCCTTATGGTCGGTTTATTGTATGACCGGCGTCACACGCGGTTGATAGAGGAATTTGGAGGCCTTTGGAAAGTTATGCCGGTATTTTCAGTGATTTTCATGATCGTTTGTTTATCGTCTCTCGGCCTGCCCGGGACAAACGGATTTGTGGGTGAATTTCTGGTGTTGATCGGCTCATTTAATTCATCACTGGATCACGCAAGACTTTACGCGACGATCGCTATGCTGGGCGTGATACTCGGCGCCGTTTATCTGCTTTGGATGTACCAGCGCATTGCGTTCGGCGAAATCAAAAACGAAAAGAACAAGTCGCTTAAAGATTTGTCACTGCGCGAATACGCCTTGCTGATCCCGTTTGTACTGCTGATTTTCTGGTTCGGCGTATATCCTAAAACGCTGACCGACAAGACGGAAGCCACCATGCAGAAAAATCTAAAGTCGTACAAGACTGCGATTGAAAATGTCAAAACGACGGCCCCCGGCAGCGAAATGAAAAAAAACGTAAACAATCTGCAAGTTAAATGATTTTCAAATTGTGGTGAATTTCAGGCTCCATTGTTCAACGCTCTTTCTGCTTTTGTTCATTCCGTCGCCACTGCCGGCTTCAGATCGTTCGGGTTTTATAGAGTCTTCAGACAGCGTTAGAATTTATTATGAATGTGACGGGCATGGCGAACCTTTGGTTCTCATCGCCGGCGGGCCCGGAGATTCTCACACCTATTTTAAACCGTATTTCAATAAACTAGCCAAAAAATATACCATAATATATTTTGACGCACGCGGCCGGGGCCGCTCAACAAAACCGTCCGACGGATCTTACAGTGTAGAGAAGGACGTGGAAGACCTCGAAAATCTGCGAAGCAAGCTGGGCTACTCTAAACTTAATATCTTTGGCCACTCGTACGGCGGTATCGTTGCAGAAAGTTATGCCCTTGCGTATCCGGGCAAAGTCGGGCGGCTTATACTGTGTAACACTTTTCACAGCGCCGACGGATGGCAGGACAATATTGACAATTGCAATCGCCACATCCAGCAGAGCTATCCGGACGAGTGGAAGAATCTTACGGGTCTGCGTCAGCGCATGGCATCCAACACAAAAGAATGGCGCGAAGCATACGATCCGTTGATAACCAATTTGTATTGGTTCAGCGCTGCAAAAAGAAAGAAATATCTGACAACGTATCAGACGCTGAAACGCGCAGAAGATGATTTTTCAGAAAGCGTATATTATGCAATTATCGGTTCGGATCCTGATTTCCAAGTCAACGGCACGATGAAGCAGCTTGATCTCAGGGATCAACTAAAAAAACTGCGGATGCCTACACTCATTCTTGGCGGACGTGCCGACAGAATTGCCACAGTCAGGCAGGCGATGGAAATACATGATTTGATTCCGCAGTCCGAAGTTTATATTTTTGAAAAAAGCGGTCATTTACCGTTCGTTGAACAGAATAAAAAGTTCATTCAGACTCTGGAACATTTTCTCAAATAAAACAGGACAACGCATTGCCGGAAAAACATCACATACTTTGTCCCAATTGCGCAAAAACGACCACGCTTGACCAGGGCGTTTGTCCGTTTTGCCGTTATACTTTTGCGGCAGATATAAGAAAATTTATTTCCTTATACAGCGATGTCATCGACAACGGCTTAGATGTTACGGCTGACCAAATCTTGAAATTAGTTCAGGCGCAGCGTTTCGAAGATGCATCGTATCTCATTCAGACATTATTTGAAAAAGCGTATATGCATGACGCCGATTTTAGAAAAATCGCATTTGCCCTGCATGACCGGCATAAGGATGCATTAGCGTTAATCTGCTCCGAAAAAGCGCTCCAGATCAACCCGCAGGACCCTTGGAATCACCACTGCGCCGCGCAATGTTACGGCGAAGTCGGCATACTTGAGAAAGCGGTTAAATACGGGCAGGAGGCGATTCAACTTTCGCCTAACGAGCCCAGACACCATACGCTGCTCGCCGATTTGTTTGACAAACAAAATCAGTACACGGCCTCAGCAAAAGAATATATGCATGCGATCGCTCTGAACGATATGTATGAAAAAAATTTCGACAACATCATTGACGATGCCGTTGATGTCGCGCAGGTGGAAGCGTACTATATCGAACTTCAGAACAGTTATCCAAACTCTGTATCTATTTATCATGCCATGGGTAATCTGTATCTTGCCAAACTTCATTTTGAAAAAGCCGAGGAATGTTACAAGAAAGCATTGATCGTAAAACCCAACCAGCCCGTGCTGCTGAATAAGCTTGCGGATGTCTATCAGAGGGAAAACAAAACGGATCTGGCACTGGCTGAATATAAAAAAGTACTCGTTATTGATGACAAAAACATAGAGAGCTTACGAAGCCTTGGAAAGTTGTACAAGGAAAAGGGCAACTGGGCTGAAGCGCTTACATATTTTGAAAAAATTCTAAAACT
This sequence comes from bacterium, assembly GCA_016787925.1. Lineage (GTDB taxonomy): Bacteria > CLD3 > CLD3 > SB21 > SB21 > SB21. The sequence continues at coordinate 13,856 of JAEUSK010000303.1, forward strand.
TAATTCAAGAGACAGCAACGCCGCTTATGAAACGAAGGAAATGTACCGAAAACTGAATAATTCGCAGAAAGCAATCGAGGTAATGAAAGAGTACCAGAAAGCGGATGTCAGTTATTTTAACTGGGCCATGCATCATATTTTTGAAATTCTATATTACGATCTGAAGGACGATTTA
>JAEUSK010000311.1 GCA_016787925.1 bacterium
CACGATGTCGGCGATTCGATCAATGAGGGGATCGATATCGGACAAGTCGAAGGCGGGTATGTTCAAGGCGTCGGCTGGTGCACGACCGAAGAAATTAAATGGGACTCAAAAGGTAATTTGCTGACTCATTCACCGGACACCTATAAGATTCCGAATGTGCAGGATATTCCGAAAGACTTCCGCGTCGCTCTCTTAAAAAATGTTCCGAATCAAAACACGATCCATTCCAGCAAAGCGGTTGCGGAGCCGCCGTTCATGTTAGGTTTGTCGTGCTGGCTGGCAATCAAGGATGCTGTTTCAGCAGTTGGCGATCACAAAATAGAACCCGAATTTTCTTTGCCCGCAACAAATGAAGTGATATTGCTGGCTGTTGAAAAAATCAGAAAACAGCAAGTTGTGACGCACATAAATTAATTCTATACAACCACCTAACTCGCCTTGAAATAATACATGAAACAGAAACAAATTCTCATTGGTATCGCAGGCGGAACCGCTTCCGGCAAAACATCCGTATCAACAGAAATTCTCAATGCATTCGGCGGGCAAAATCAGGTCGTCATTATAGCGCAGGATTCCTACTATAAAGACCTTGCGCATATTCCGTTCGAAAAACGCCTTGATTTTAATTTCGATCACCCCGATGCGTTCGACAACGATCTTTTGATCGAGCAGTTGAAAATGGCTGTGAATCAGCAGTCCGTTGAAATTCCGACCTACGATCACAAAACGCACTCACGACGGAAAGAAACTCTAATGATCGAACCGCATAAGGTGATCTTATTGGAGGGTATACTCATTCTTGAAAATCAAAAATTACGCGATCTCATGGATATTAAAGTTTATATCGACACCGATGCCGATGTGCGTCTTATTCGCAGGCTGAAACGCGATATTAAAGAGCGGGCGCGGACATTGGAATCGGTATTGGAACAGTATGAACGCTTTGTTATGCCGATGCACATGCAGTTTGTCGAACCGTCGAAGCGTTATGCCGACATCATCATCCCGCACGGTGTAGAGAACAAAGTTGGCGTAGATATTCTCATGACAAAGATCAAAGCCCTTCTCGACGCGCATCATGAAACGTAATACGGACGCCTCTCACACGAAATCTCATTGAAATTTATCGCGTTGAACTAAACGAAGAATATTCCTACATTCTTTAATGAAAAAAATGTTTTTGGAAACCAAAGAATCAAAATATCCTCAACCTCCTTTTGTTGCCGGGCAAAGATGTTTCAAATGCGGATCGGCATCGGATTATGGGAACGTTCAAACCTGTTCGCAATGCGGGATTGATGGAATTCTCGATATACAATACGATTACGATTCAATTAAAAAATATTTTACGCGGGACATTCTTCAATCGCGAAAGCTTGACCATTGGCGCTACAAAGAACTTCTTCCAATACCGGAAAAGATGCCATTACCGCATTTGTATGTCGGCTGGACGCCGGTGTATAATGTTCCACGCCTTGCGTCGCATCTTGGGATAAAGAAATTAATTGTAAAGGACGACGGCCGAAATCCGACCAATTCATTTAAAGACCGCGCCAGTTCCGTCGGCGTGTTAAAAGCCATTGAATTTGGATTCGATACCATCGCATGCGCTTCCACGGGCAATGCGGCGTCGTCGTTGGCCGGGCTTTCTGCCGCTGTTGGTTTGAAAAGTTATATCTTTGTTCCGCAGCGCGCACCTGAACCGAAAGTAACTCAGCTTCTTATTTTTGGAGCAACGGTTTTAAAAGTTCAGGGTTCGTATGAGAACGCATTCGATCTTTGCCGGGAAGGTTGTGAGAAGTTCGGCTGGTATAATCGAAACAGCGGAACGAACCCATTTTTAGTTGAAGGCAAGAAAACCGCAGGATTAGAAATAGCCGAACAATGTTTCAATGATCTGCCGGATTGGGTGGTCGTTTCCGTCGGCGATGGGTGCACCATCGGAGGAATTGGCAAAGGATTGCAGGAGATGAAACGTCTTGGGTTTATCGATCGGGTTCCGCGTTTATTAGGCGTTCAGGCAGATGGAGCGAGAGCGATGGTGGATGCGTTTATTTCCGGAAAGGAACTCGTTCCAACTGAAACCAATACTATTGCAGACAGTATTGCCGTGGGAACTCCGCGCAACTGGCGAAGAGCCATTCAGCAGATCAAACAGACCCACGGGGATATGATCACCGTTTCCGATGAAGAAATTCTTGAAGCCATGAAAACTACCGCGCGTCTTGGAGGAGTTTTTGGCGAACCGGCCGGCGTCACGGCCTCTGCCGGATTAAAA
>JAEUSK010000009.1 GCA_016787925.1 bacterium
AGATGTGATTGTTGCTCTCCAAAATGCGTTCACAACGTTCTTGCTGTGATACTTATGCGCCTTTTATAATACACTAATGAAAATTCCCCAATCTAAAATAGACGAGATCAAGCAAGCCGCAGATATCGTGGAAGTGGTATCACAGTACGTAGCGATCAAACTGCGCGGACGTAATTATGTCGGGCTTTGTCCTTTTCATAATGAAAAGACGCCGTCGTTTACGGTCAGTCCGGACAAACAAATATTTTACTGCTTCGGCTGCAGCGTAGGCGGTGATGCGATCGCGTTTATTAAAAACTACGAGAAGATCAATTATCCCGAGGCGATTCGGTTTCTGGCGGAACGGTATAATATTGAATTACCGCGTTTCGCTTCTGACGAGGATGAAAAAGACAGATCGGAAATTGAAACGCTGTTCTATGTTCACAAAGCGGCGGCGCGTTTTTTTTATGATCAGCTTCAAAGTTCGGCCGGCATGATCGCGCGGGAGTATCTGAATCAGCGCGGATTCAGTGAGTCCGTTCTGAAATCATTCGGCGTGGGCTACGCGCCGGATACATGGGATTCTTTGTTCACATTTGCTAAATCCCAATCGCTTGACATGCCGTCATTGGAAAAAGCGGGACTGATCATGAAAAAAAACGACGGCGGATACTACGACCGCTTTCGTCATCGGGTCATGTTTCCGGTATTCAGCGCGACGGGCCGCGTGATGGCATTCGGCGGACGGATTCTGCGTCAGGAACCAAATTCACCGAAATATGTCAACTCGCCGGAACATCCGATTTATCAGAAAGGAAAAGTCCTGTACGGACTATTTCAGGCTAAGGAAACCATTCGAAAGCAGGACGAGATCATCATTGTCGAAGGATACGCCGACTGCATGTCGCTTCATCAGTTTGGTATTACCAACGCGGCCGCGTCGAGCGGAACGGCGTTCACTATGGATCAGGCCAATTTGATCAAACGTTATACACAAAACGTGACGCTGATATACGACGGCGACGATGCCGGAGTTCATGCGGCGGAACGCGGCGGCGCGATCATGCTGCAAGCAGGTCTCGACGTGAGAATCGTGGTGCTGTCAAAAGAACATGATCCGGATACGTTCGTTCGCGCTAAGGGCGCTGATGCATTTCGGGAATTAATCAAACAGGGTAAACAATACATTGATTTTCGAATGGACCAGTGGAATAAGGATAAAAAACTCGATACGGTTAACGGGCGAACGTTTGCCGCGCGGGAATTACTCAACGTTACGGCTAACATACGTGATCCGATTAAAGTCAGTCTATTCGCCGCCGAGATCGCCGAAAAGCTGCGCGTTAATGAATCGCTGATCTATCAGGAATTAAAAAAGGTATCCAAAGGCCACGATTCCCTGCGCAGCGTCGTAACGGCTTCGCATTCCAAAATAGTCCAAAGCGAAAAGCTGCCTGCAAATATCATAAGGGCAGAACGCGGCTTATTGAAGCTGCTGTTGGATGCAGGCCTGCCCGAAGCGGAAAAAATCTTTACTTATCTCCGCCCTGACGATTTTCAGAATCCTGCAATTCAAAAAGTTGTGCAGTTTATTCATACCCAATGGAATCTAAAAGAATCGTACACCGAGTCGGATGTGGTCAATTCATTTCCGGAGGACATTCAGAAAGCGATCTTGCGATTGAGCGTGGATGAGTTTCTGGAATTTGATATGCACGACTGCGTGGCAACTATACAGTATGCGCAGTTGGAAACAAAACTGTCCGCTCTCCGTGAAACGATAAAAACGATGGAAGAACAACAAGAGGATACGGCCCAACTTGAAGCAGTCTCGAATTTGCTCATTAAACAGATTTTCAACCTGAAAACAAAAAAACAGCTCATCGCAGTACACGACACACCCGCACAGGAAAGAATAACGTTTGAACACAGTCACACTCCTTTTTGATGTTATCATCATTGGCGCGGGCCCGACCGGGCTTTCATGCGCAGTTGAATGTAAAAAGGCCGGCCTCAATGCGCTTACGATCGAAAAAGGTTCTTTGACCAATTCGATTTACCATTTTCCATCGAATATGATTTTTTTTACAACCTCGGATCTGCTGGAGATCGGCGATATTCCTTTTTCGACGACGAATTCCAAACCGACGCGCGAGGAGGGGTTAAATTATTATAAGCGCATTGTCCAACATCACGGCCTCAATATTCACACGTTTGAAAAAGTGATATCCGTTGAAAAGAAGCAGACCGAGTTCGCAATCCAAACGCAAAACCAGCACGGAAAATCTTTCGATTATCGCTCGAAGTTTGTGATCATTTCTACCGGATACTATGATCATCCTAACGTTCTGAATATTCCGGGCGAAAAGCTTTCAAAGGTCTCGCATTACTACACTGATCCGCATCCCTTTTTTGACAAAGACGTCTTGATCATCGGCGGAAAAAATTCCGCCTGCATCGCCGCATTAGAATTATTCCGCTACGGTGCGCGCGTTACGATGGTTCATCGTAGAGCGGAAATCAAAGAAAGCGTCAAATACTGGATACTTCCGGACATTCAAAATCGCGTGAAGGAAGGCGCGATTACTCTGCATCTTAATTCCGTAGTTACTAACATTACAGAAACTACGGCCTCAATTCGCAATTTAGACTCAAACGAATCGCTTAAAATAAAAAATGATTTCGTATTTGCATTGACGGGCTACCGACCCGATGCCGCATTCCTGAAGTCCTGCAATATCATCGTGGATCCGGTAACGCTGGTTCCAAAGCATAACGCGGAGACGCTTGAAACGAATGTGAACGGATTATATGTAGCGGGTTCTATCTCGGCGGGAATTAATACCAATAAATTATTTATCGAGAACGGTAGATTTCACGGGAAGATCATTGCGGAACAGATTGCAAAGATAAAGAGTAACGTTGTAAAATAGCCTGCTCACAGAAAAATCAATATCCAAATACCAAATAAATTTTAGATACAAATTTCCAACCCAGCGTTAATTCGATTTTTGGAAATTGGATTTTATTTGGTATTTGGAGTATTGTGATTTGGAATTTCTCCTCTCCAGCGCTATTCCGGCTTAATAATAATACCCATGTTCTGATGGCCGTTGATTTTCACTGTTATCGGTTTGTCAAACTGTAAATGCCTTACATACTGCATTTCTTCTGCTGCTTTTTGCTGCTTCAGCCATTCCCAATCAATAAATCCCTGTTCCATAAATGCATTCACAGTGAAAAATCCGATTCGAAAAGATGTGATATTCTGAAAAAAGTGCGATCCCTGCGACGGCGTGACATCAAAATCCCTGAAACCCGATTCCACGATCACGCTCGCGCCGGAAATCTGATCCCAAGTAACCGGAATTCCCAGCCAATGATCCAACGATCCCCATCGGCCCACGCCGATCAAAATGTAAGGTTTCTTCTGCGCAACCAGCTGCGCATTAAGTTTTCCAACTTCCCCTGCCGTTTCCTTGCTCTTACTGCGATCGAAGCCTTCAATGTCCACCACGATTATATCATAAATATCCTTGATCACGCCGATACCCAATACTTGTGGGCTTCTGCAGATCAGTTGACTTGGATCTGAATCCTCGACATTGAGTTCCTCCGACTCGCTGCTTAAAACCAACGGGCGCATCTGCAGAACGGAAAATTCTTTCGGCGCGCCGGCCGGAACGGCCATATTCACTGCAAACTCAATCTCCACGGGCGTCCCCATACCCCAGGTTCCCAGTTCCAATATCAGGTCCAGAATTTCCGGCAGCGGAAAAATCTTGTGTTTTAAGATCGGCGCAAAAGTAACGACGCGCTGTCCGTTGCGTGAAATGCCATCGTGAACGGTATCGTTTTCTGGAACATACGTTGAGCCGGCCCAATGCAAAGTTCCGTCTTTTTCAGACTCGGTGAGATCGTATTGCTGGACCAGAAGATCGTGCGTCTCCACAACATCTTTTTGCAGGTGATAATCCATATTCAACGCGTAAAAACTTTGCTGGGCATTTTTGAAAGTTTCCTTTGTTGAAAAAAACTGCATCAGATGTTTGGGGTATTTTGGACAAAAGCGTACGTTGTTGCCGCCGTCTACGACCGTTTTCCCAAGTCCTAATGCGAGCATAACGATACCGTCCGACGCTTTCTGCGGAGGAACGGGATAGAAGTTATATGACTTCGCCACGCCGGCAAAATCGGGATAGAACCTGCCGTTTCGAGGCGCGCCCACCATTCGCTGAACGATCACCGCCATTTTCTCTTCTTCCAGACGATGAGCCGTTACTTTCATATAGTCTTTTGCCGCCTTGTAAAAAGTCGACGCGTACACCCGTTTGATACTGTCAAGCAATTCATAAAGCCGGGTTTTGGTGTTCTTGTCGTTATTTGGGATCATAAACGTTTCATATACACCGGCGAAGGGCTGGTATTGAGAATCTTCCAAAAGGCTGGAGGAGCGTACTGCAAGCGGTTCTCTGACCAACTCCAGATAGTCCTTCAATTTTCGAATGACCTCTCTCGGAAATTTTTTTGCTTCGACGAAGCGTCGATTAGTCTCTACGTCGTCATTAGACTGGAGCGCAAAACTTTCAAGGTTATTTTCCTGGAGGAACTGATCGAACACATCCGTTCCGATGACGACGGCAGACGGCACGGTGATATGAGTGTCTTCAAATTTTTCGTATACATCATAATTATTAATTAATACGTTGGCGAAGCCAAGGCCGCGTGCTTTTCCTCCAACCGATCCGCCGCCGATCCGCGCAAACCCAGTGTTAATGTCAAACGTTTCTTTCGAAAAATCGGTCATAACCCCGCGCTTTCGCAGATCCAAATACAATCGTAAAGAATTGATCAGCACTTCACGCAGGTCATTAATGGAATTAAATTCAGATACCGTTCGCGGCTTCAATTTCTGTGCGAGCCAAAATTCCGTGCGCGCTTTTAGCCAGTTTGAAAAGTGATTACGGTCGGCGTGATATCGAATACTTTCCTCAGGAACCGTGCGGAGCTGTTCTTCCAGCTCTTTCAGATTATGCGCGCGGCCAACTTCCGTTCCGTCCGGCTTCCTAAATACAAAATCACCGAAACCGAAGTTATTGATCATAAAACTTCGCAGTTCATGTAAAAGCCGCGGCGAACCTTTCTGAATAAAAGCGCACCCGATCTCCTGCGCGCGCTCGGCAAATCCCGCATTGCTTGATTGGAGAAGAATTGGAATATCCGGATGTTTCTCATGCACGTTGATTGCGAATGAAATACCGCCCACGGGATCTTTGACCCCGTTGCGCTTGAAATTGATATCGGAAATGATGCCAAGTACATTTTCCTGATATTTTTCAAAACATGCCCACGCATCTTCGTAATTGGTGCACAAGAGTATTTTCGGTCGTGCCCGCATACGCAGGGATTTATGGCTTAGATTAACGCCTTCCGATATAAGTTCCTGCGATTGTTTGAGAATTTCTTTGTAGATCAGCGGGAGATACGATGAAAAGAATTTAACGTTATCCTCCACTAATATGATCGTTTGAACGCCGATGGTCTGGGTATCGTGCTCTACATTAGCCCGGTCTTCAACCAATTTGATGATTGCAATAAGCAACCGATAATCTCCCTGCCAGATAAAAATATTTTCAAAGATCGACGTATCAAAATTGGACACCAGTTCTTTGCGTTCGCGGTTATCATACGCCAGCAAAATGATCGGCGCTGAAAAACCGGCCTCACGGATCATTTTGGCCAGTTTGACCACATGCATATCTTCGATATGCATCGACGTGATGATCAGATCGAATCGATTTTCCTCACCCAAAAGCTCCAGAGCTTCTTTACCGTTTAGTGCGTGCGTGATCTCCGGCGCGTGGCTGAGATTGAGTCCTTGATATTCGTTGTAGATTAACTCGTACAGGCGGCCATCCTCTTCGAACAAGTACGAATCGTACAAACTTGACACGAGCAGGATATCCCGTACTTTAAAGCGCATCAGCTTTTGAAAACGGTGAATGCGCGTGCTGTAGCCGCCGCTTTGCGGGTTGTGATCTAAATTATTTGAGCTAAGGTCGCGGTACATATTATCTTTTGCTGCGAAGTTGTAACAGATAAAGGCGCTTGTCCGATTCAACCGTAAATTAAAAAGAAAAGTAAGTGTTGCAATACTTTCACGCAATAGTTTCTTTTTATAAAAAAAAATCGGAGCGTTTTTTGCGCTCCGATTATAAGTGCGAACTATACGATGAACAAATTATACAAGACCCTGATCCAACATCGAATCCGCTACCTTGAGGAATCCGGCGATATTGGCGCCATTTACATAATTGCCCGGCGTTCCGTATTTCGCGGCGGTATCAACGCAGGTTTGGTGAATATTTCTCATGATCTCGTGCAGGCGATGGTCCACTTCTTCAGCCGACCACGGCAGACGCATGCTGTTCTGCGACATTTCAAGCCCTGACGTGGCTACGCCGCCTGCATTGGAAGCTTTGCCCGGAGCGTAAAGAATACCCGCTTCGGTAAATACTTTGAAGCCTGCGATCGTTGTCGGCATATTAGCGCCTTCTGCTACGCATGTGCAGCCGTTCTTTACCAGCTCTTTTGCATCATTTTCATCCAGTTCGTTCTGGGTGGCGCACGGCAGAGCGACGTCTACTTTAACGCTCCACGGACGTTTGCCCGCAAAAAATTCCGTTTTGAATTTGTCCGCATAATCTTTCACGCGGTCGTTTCCGCTGGCGCGCATTTGAAGCATGTAATCGATCTTCTCGCCTTTGATGCCGTCTTTGTCATAAATAAATCCGTCGGGACCGGAAAGTGTGACCACTTTTCCGCCGAGTTCCGTAACTTTTTTAGCGGCTCCCCAGGCGACATTGCCGAATCCGGAGACAGCGACGATTTTACCTGCGAGTGACTGGCCTTTGCTCTTCAACATTTCTTCCGCAAAATACGTTACGCCAAAACCGGTCGCTTCCGGGCGAATCAGCGAGCCACCCCAGTTCAATCCTTTACCCGTCAAAACGCCGGAGAAATCGCGCGTCAGGCGCTTATATTGTCCGAAAAGAAACCCGATTTCGCGTCCGCCCACGCCTATATCACCGGCGGGAACATCCACATTCGGGCCGATGTGACGATAAAGTTCCGTCATAAAACTCTGGCAAAAACGCATGATTTCATTTTCACTCTTGCCTTTAGGATCGAAATCCGATCCACCTTTGCCGCCGCCCATCGGTAGCGTAGTCAAAGCGTTTTTGAAAACTTGTTCAAATGCCAAAAATTTTAAAATTCCTAAGGTAACCGACGCATGAAAACGCAAACCGCCTTTGTACGGGCCGATGGCGCTATTCATTTGTATCCGAAATCCGCGGTTGATCTGGATTTCGCCCTGATCGTCTACCCAGGGAACTCTGAATAGGACAACGCGTTCCGGCTCGACCATTCTTTCTAAAATTTTGGCGGAACGGTATTCAGGGTGTCTTTCCAAAACCAGATCCAGCGATTCCACCACTTCTTCAACTGCTTGATGAAATTCGGGTTCAGATGGATTTTTTGCTTTTACATGTGTAATTATTTTTTTCGTGTAATCTGACATAAATGCCTCGTTTATTTTTATTGTGAGTTACCGTATCAGTCTAAGTGGTTGTAATTTAAGCATAAGTTAGTCACTTGTAAATGATTTTTGTCATGTTCCTAAAATAATTCTATCTATATAAAAAACAGATATTAACAGGTCTGATTTAAAAATGTATTATGTAGAAAATTTCAACAGTAACCCGGTTATAGTAGCTATCTAAACAGCTAAATATAACTTCGAATTCTATTCCCGCGAATTTCGCAGATTCACGCAGAAAGTTTTATCAGCGCAAATTATCATTATCAGCGGGAAATAAAGCATAAAAGCAAAATAGTTATATTTCACTAAGACATTGAATATGCTTCGGTGTTGTTCCGCAGCATCCGCCGACGACTTTCAGTTGAAACCGATCAATCCACTCTTTCACACGTTTTGCAAAATCCTGCGGCGTTATATCAAATTCCGTTGTATATCCTTTTTTGAGAACGTTCGCATATCCGCCGATGGGCAGCCTCGTCAGACTTCGAAGCGCTTCTAAATTCTTTTCCATCAAATTTACTTCAACGCAATTAATCAAAATTACGGCAGGTTTCAAAAGTGCGCAACGTTCGACCGCTTTTTCCAACGATTCCCCGCTCAGCAGATGTTCCGGGTCTTTACAGATGAAACTAACCAGAACAGGCAACTCCGTTTGTTTCGCATACTCCAGCGCGATGACCGCTTCGCGAATCGTGTTCATTGTTTCAATTAAAACAATATCCACGCCGGAGTTATATAAATTATCAATGTGCCGGCGGTGTTCGTCGAGAAGGTCTTCGTTGGGTGGAACAAGTTCCGGCGAGTAACAATCCTCCACGGGCGCAACGGAGCCTGCGATAAAAACCGGTGAGGTTACTTTCGATTCTTCGTGGGCAAATCGAACTTCATCAACGGCGATACGCGTCAATTCAGATGCGCGCGATTCCATGCTTTCTTTCTTTAATACGCGGTAATTAGTTCGGAACGTGTTTGCGGTAATGATTTCCGCTCCGGCGCGAATGTAATCGCAGTGAATCGATCGCAGGGTTTCCCGCCCTTCGCGGCTTAACAAAGCAACCGTGGACCACAAAGGCAATAGGGTCTTGACTCCGCGCGCTTCGAGTTCACTGCCAGTCGCGCCGTCAAGAATAATGATGGATGGCTGAGAGAGTCGGCCTGAAAAGGTCATAAATTGAGAAGATTTGAAATGTATGAAAACGTATTCACATCGCTACCGACACTGTACAGACACTCAAGGGGGAGGCCATGATACTAAGCCTTGAACTGTTCCAAACTTCCACGTAGTGTTTTGATCGTTTCGCGGAAATTGTCCAGTTTTGCTTTTTCCTTTTCGATCACCTGCGGCGGAGCTTTGGCAACAAAATCTGCGTTGTCAAGTTTCTTTGAGATGCCCTCAACTTGTCCTTCCA
>JAEUSK010000035.1 GCA_016787925.1 bacterium
GCCATGATACGGGCGGGAAAAACTCTGGTTTCATTGATAACCAAACAGTCTTTTTTTGTAATATGATCCGTAATGTCCCTGAAAATCTTGTCTGTAATCGAGCCGTCTTTGCGGTTGATCACCATCATTTTGGCCTTATCCCGGTGGTTAATAGGATATTGCGCAATGAATTTTTCGGGTAGTTTAAATTTAAAATCCGAGAGTTTCATGACCCCTCTTCAATTAATAAAAAGTGTAAAATAATTTGCAAAGTTGATTAATGACTGAGACTAAACCTCGCAAATATAATAAAAATAATGCCAGAAGTCAATTCAATATTTTATGTTATTTCATTTTTGTAAATTTTTGTGTACATTTTCATAAAAAGTACATAAAGAACATATAAACAACACATTAACAAAAATTCTATCATTATGCCACAATTTCATGACTTCTCTCCCCAAAAATGGAGGAAATTGTTTCCTGTTACGGATCATTCTGTCTACGTCAATCATGCCGCATGTTCACCCGTTTCAACGCGCGTACGCACCCGCATCGAAAACTTGCTCGAAGACTCATCAACAACTGCAGTTGATAATTTCCCAAGGTGGCTTGAAACGCGTGAAAATCTTCGCGGATTGGCGGCTCAATTAACTAACGCAAAACCGTCACAAATTGCGTTTGTCAAAAATACCTCTGAGGGTTTAAATATTTTAGCGTCCGGCCTTTCATGGAAAACGGGCGAGCGGATACTCCTTGCTGACTGTGAATTTCCGTCCAACGTGTATCCGTTCCTGAATTTGAAAAAACACGGAGTGGAAATTGATTTTGTAAAGAGTAAGAACGGGTTTTTGAACATTACGGATTTCGAACGGATGATCACTCCGGGCACGCGTTTATTATCGGTCAGCTTCGTGGAATTTGTTAATGGATTTAAGAACGATTTGAAAACGCTGGGCGAATTATGCCGCCGCCGCGGAATTATCTTTTGCGTTGACTCCATTCAGGGGTTGGGAGCCGTTCCGCTGGATGTTGAAAAATTTCAAATCGACTATCTTGCCAATGGCGGCCACAAATGGCTGATGGGGCCGGCCGGGATCGGCCTGATCTATGTTAGGGACCATCTGTTTGACAAGATTAAACCACAGCATGTCGGATGGCTTTCTGTCAAAGATGCGTGGAATTTTTTTGATTATGAACTGGACCTGCTTGATGATGCCAAACGATTTGAAACAGCCACCGAGAACTGGCTTGGCGTTTATGGCCTGCAGGCATCACTGGAACTGCTCCTGGAGGTTGGTATTGACAATATTTACCGTCACCTGATGAATCTAACCGGTATTCTCGCCGAGGGCCTCAGACAAAACGGATTGATTATCGCGTCTTCGCAGGAGCCAATTCACCGTTCCGGTATTATTTCGTTCCGTTCAGGCTCCGCAGAACGCACAAAAAATATTTTTGAATATTTGACCAAAAATCATATCATAAGTTCATTCCGCGAAGACATGATCCGTATCTCGCCTCATTTCTATAATACGGAAGATGAAATGCGTGAAATTATCAGGATGATAAATACTTTTTCACAGCCATGAAATATATTATCGACGGTTATAATATGATCCGAAAGATTGACGCCCTGCGGGCGCATGACGCGTTAAGCCTTGAAAAAGGCCGTCAGGCGTTGATCATGAAACTCAGCGGTTTTCGGCTTCAAACCAATGCCGACATTACGATCGTCTTTGACGGACAAAAAAGTTCGCTTGCATCGCAGTCCGGCATCACCGTGCGGTTTTCTAATTTACCCAACAAAGCGGATGAGATGATTAAAAAACTCGTCGATCTTACCAAAAAAACTGCTGAAACGACTGTTGTAAGTTCCGATAACGACGTGATGTGGTATGCCAAAGGCTGCGGATGCAAAGTCGAGCGTTCGGAGGAATTTTACAAAAAAATATCCGAATCAAAACAATCTGAGACGGTCAAAGAACTTGAAGAAAAAGACAATCCACAGTTATCTTCAAAAGAAATCAAGGAATGGTTGACGCTTTTTAATTCAAAATGAAAAATTCATGGCCACGTCAATTTCTATCTTCCCGGGTGTATTTGAACTAAGAAGGCGCAGTTACGGCGCGTCTCTATTTTGGTTCCTCCTTTTTACCCTGCCGATCTTTCTTATCATTTTCAATTTTTCACTATTTATTAACGGCCTGGCATCTCTGATTTTGTCCGTTTTTTTGCTGATACTAAATCCAGGGGAATTAAATAAAATATTTAATTTTGAGATCGTTGAGTATTGGGCAGCTTCTGTTTTTGTTATCTTGTGGCTATTGGCCGTGTGGATCCTTCATGGAAGACTAGTTAAGAGAGAACTGGGCAAGACAAACGAAGATACCGCTCATACCCAATGGCAATTGGCTTGGACAGAAATAAAAAAGAACCGCGTCGTATTTTTATTTATTATTGTTTTGGCTTCGATGTATGCCGTTGCTTTCCTCTGCCCCTGGCTTGCGCCGCGTGACCCGAACGCGCAGCAGGATATTACGGTGACCAAATATGCCGCGCCCCTGCAGAGTGTTGCCTATCTTAAACTAAGATCTCCGGAACTCTCTGTTCTGCCGTTTCGAGAAGGTGAAGGCGCGGTCATAATGGTTATCAACAAATTCATAGCGATACAAAATCGGCTGTTGAATAGGGAGTCGTCCGTCGTTTTCGTTAACAGTTTCCAAAAGCGCGGTGAAGAAATCCATTACGTTCAAGGCATTCAGAAGAAAGTCGTCTCTGTTTCAGAACTCATAAGTGAAAATGAAAAAGACTTTGCGGCAAACAGAATGTTTCTGTTGGGTTCGGACAAATATGGAAGGGATATATTGTCGCGTCTCTTGTATGGGTCACGAATTTCCTTGAGTATAGGATTCCTCGCGATGGCCATTGCGGTGACTTTGGGAACGATCATTGGCGCGCTGGCCGGGTATTTCGGAAAGAAAACCGATGCCGTGCTGATGCGCTGGGTGGATCTCATGCTTGCATTTCCAAATTTATTTTTGATTTTAATGATTGTGGCGCTGTTTGGCAATTCGATATTCCTTATTGTGGTTATACTCGGCTTAACGGGCTGGATGGGCGTTTCGCGCATAGTTCGCGGGCAGTTTTTGGCGTTGCGGGAAATGGAATACATTCAGGCCGCCCACGCGCTTGGATTTAGCCACTCACGCATCATTTTCAAACATCTTATTCCTAACGCTTTTGCACCTGTGATCGTAGCTGCAACATTACGGCTTGGAGGAATCATTCTTGTCGAAGCAGGATTGAGTTTTCTTGGCGTTGGAGTACAGCCGCCAACCGCAAGCTGGGGTAATATGGTTGCGGAAGGGCGCGACATGTTGATCCATGGCTGGTGGATATCCACTTTTCCCGGCTTGGCGATCGTGCTGACGGTGATTTGTTTTAATGTAATAGGCGATGGATTGCGGGATACTCTGGATCCGAGAATGCGAACGTAATTCCTATAACTTGATCTCCACAAACGAACTTACCCTCTTCTCTGTCACAATAAATTCGTTCACTATTCGCAATCCTTCAATCTGCGCAGGCCATGGCAGAAGCTCTCTCGCCTCTTCATAGCTTACCCAGCGAAAAGAGTCATGCTCTTTTGATAAGACGATATGCTGAGACGTTACTTCGGCTGCAAAAACAGGTATGATGTTGACGCGGTCGTGCGAGGCTTCGTAAAAGGAATTGGTATACGGAACGGCCCACAACCGAGCGGGAAGCAAGCCTGTTTCCTCTTTTAATTCGCGCAGCGCCGTTTCATACGCTTTTTCTGAGGTTTCGATCTTACCTCCGACCATGCGCCACGAACCTGCGTAGATCGCGTCACTGGATCGGCGTAACACCAGATAAAGCGGCGAATTATTTTTTCGACAAAAAACATGACAGTCAATAACTCTGCAAATGATCTCAGGCATAAAAGAAAGCGCTAGATTAGGGATATTAAATTAAGGATTATTTTAATTCTTCTGCTTGCTGCATCATGACATGCGCTTCATCGCCAAGATACCGGTCAATCAAGTGATGGGCCAAGTAAATTAACGGCGTCAGCGCGACGGCGATAAAAAATTTATAAATATAATTGGTAATTCCAATATTCAGGATTTGTTCATACGGAATTTTGCCGGAAAATGCGATAAACAGAACGACGAAAGAATCAATTAGTTGCGATACGAAAGTTGAACCCGTTGCCCTCAGCCACAACATCTTCTCATGCGTCCGTTTCCGAATATAATGAAAGACCTGCACGTCGATAAACTGTCCAACCAGATACGCGGTGATCGAACCTAAAATAATCCGGTTCGATTGGCCAAAAACCGAATTAAAAGCGTCGTCCGTTACTGGTGAAAAAGAAGCGGCAGGGATACTCATATCGATAAGCAAAATCGCAAAAGTGAACGTGATCATGAACATACCCAAAAAAGTGACGAAGCGAATACCCGGCTTGCCGTAGTATTCATTGACAATGTCCGTCACGAGAAACGTAATCGGAAAGGGGATAACACCCATCGTCATAGTAAAAACAAAGTCCTCCGTGATCCGTGATTGAATAAGTTTACTGCCGGTGATCTCTGCAAGAATCAGTGCAGTTACGAATATACTCGTTAAAACAGTATATAGTTTTTGTCTTCTGGACATAAATAACCGATCAATTGGATTGGCAGAATATCCGTAATTGCCGTCATAACTTCAAGCATTAAGTCCTCTTGAGTCAAGAAATAATTTGTTATGTATGTTTATTTCATTATAATAAAAACATCAGACACCGGTTTTACTATCTATAAAGCTACATATGAATAATTCCGATCAACAGCAGGTATTTTCCTTCAGTACACAGCGGTTCCATTTGTTTTTTGAATACAATCCACTGATGTGTTTTATCGTTGATGCAGATGGGGTTGTCCGTGATGTCAACACCTTAGGTGCCGAAGAACTCGGCTACACGAAAGAGGAGCTTATTGGACGCTCTGTACTGAACGTGTTCCATCCGGAAGATAAAAAAGCCGTTTCAAAACATGTCGACGCTTGTCTCCAGACTTCCGAAAAGATGCACTCGTGGGAACTTCGAAAAGTTCGCAAAGATCACTCGGTAATTTGGGTAAGGGAAGTCGGGCGGTCAATTGAAGATACGGACAGGACCAAATTAGTTCTGATTACTTGTGAAAACATCACTTCACAGCGCCATCTTGAAGTAGAAATGAAGAACAGCAAAGCCAACTTGAGCGCAGTGATTGAAAACACACAGGATTCAATCTGGTCTGTGGATATTGAATGCAGAATTCTGACAATGAACACTCAATTCAGAAAGCTGTTTTTTTTGGCCTACGGAATACAGCTGACCACCGGCACGGCAATTCTCGAGCATATCCCAAACGATATCAGGACTACTTGGAATGAGTTTTATCAAAGGACGTTTCACGGAGAACATTTTACCGTGGAACAGCATTATGAATTTGCAGGGATTTCGCTTGATACAGAGATTTCTTTTAATCCCATAGTTGCTCCAGATGGTTCTATTACCGGCGCCGCGGTATATTCCAAGGACATCACTGAGAGAAAGAATGCCGAAAAAGCACTTAGGGAGTCCGAGGAGAAATACCGCTCCATATTTGAGAACATTGCCGAGGGCATTTACCAATCTACCGAAGAGGGACAATTCATTACTATTAATCCATCGCTTATGAAAATGCTGGGCTACGATTCAGCTGATGAAGTTATGAAACTCAATCTTAACCGCGATGTGTATGCCAATGCGGAAGACCGGATAATTTTGAACCGTGAAACTCAAGCCATGGGGAAAAGTTATTATGTTGAAGTAAACTGGAAAAAAAAAGACGGAACCATCTTTCAAGTACGGCTTAATGATCGTGCGGTTTTGGATACGAGGGGCATATTTCAATACTATGAAGTTACCGTTGAGGATGTGTCGGAGCAACGAAAACTCGAAGAACATCTGGTCCAATCTCAAAAAATCGAAAGCATAGGACGTATCGCCGGAGGGGTAGCGCACGATATGAACAACATGCTTGCCGTCATTCTGCCGACAGCAGAAATGATGAAAGACATTTCGGATGACGGTGAACTTGTAAAAAAATATTCCGCCGTGATTTCTTCTTCGGCCCGGCGAGCGGCGGATATTGTAAAACAGCTTCTCGTATTTTCGCGACAGACTCCATCTCAGATGGTACTCATGGATTTGAATGATCTGATCAAAGAAACTCAAAAAATGCTGGAACATGTGATCGGCAAAAACATTACCATTGAAATTCAGTTGGACAATGGACTTCCGATGATCGCAGCCGATATGACGCAGCTGCAGCAAGTGCTTATAAATTTAAGTGTCAATGCGCGCGACGCGATGAGCGGAAACGGCACGTTACTTATTTCAACCAGGAAGATGCGGCTGGATAGTAAAACGATTTCCGGTTTAGAAAATGTTGTTCCGGGAAATTACATCGAACTAAAAGTTGCAGATACAGGATCGGGCATTCCGGAAGCCATCATTTCAAAAATCTTTGATGCTTTTTTTTCAACAAAGGGGGCCGGACAGGGAACCGGCCTCGGTCTGGCCGTAGTTAAGAGTATTGTTCTAAAACACAAAGGTTATATCAGCGTCCTTTCGGAGGTAGATAGAGGAACTGCTTTTACCATTTATCTTCCGATTTCCGATTCAGAAAGTTTGGATCCTGCTGCGATAGTCTCCGAAGAATTACTCCCGCGAGGAAATGAAAGTATTCTGATCGTAGACGATGAAGAGGAAATATTAAAAGTCAGTAAAAAGATATTTAGTGATCTTGGATATTACGTCAGAACGGCCCAGAGCGCGATTAAGGCTATAGAGATGTACCGCAAGAACAAAGCGGATCTCGTACTGCTGGATATTCAAATGCCTGGAATTGATGGGCGTGAAACGCTTCGCCGGCTGCGGGAAATTGACCCTGGCGTCAAAGCGCTTTATATTACCGGTTATGCACGGCCGGAAGTATTGAGTGTGATTGAAAAAACCAACGAAGCGGAAATCATACAAAAGCCGTTTTCCATTCAGGCCATGGCGGAAGCCATCCGCAAAGCCCTTCAGGCATAACAACACATATCCCGATCTGAATACAGAATCCTGAAAACATTAATACACTTTGATGACCTGACCTGTAATAGCTCCTTCGACGCTTTTAACATATGCGCTGACCACCCTGTTCATCGGCACCAACTCGTGACCGGGAAAATAGGAACTCATGTGAGCGGAATCTTCTACTAAACCGGGCGACACGGAATTGATGCGAATGCCGCGCGGTAATTCGATAGCAGCTGCAATGGCAAACGAATTGATTGCGCCGTTAATAAAGCTCAAGCCTGCGCCGCCCCGAATCGGGTCTTCAGCAAGAATACCTGACGTTAACGTGAATGAGCCGTTATCATTGATAAAACGTTTTCCCGCTAAAACAAGATTGATCTGCCCCATCATCTTGCTCTTGATCCCAGTGTAAAAATGCTCTTCTTTCATTTCTGCGAACGGACCGAAATGTCCCACTCCGGCTGTACAAACTAATGCATCAAATTTCTCGACTTGTTTGAAAAGCGATTCAACGGATGCATATGAGGTCATGTCAAGTTTAACATCGCCCATGTTGGGACTGGCCGTAATGATATCATGGCGTTTTGCGAGTTCAGCGGAAACGGCTTTTCCCAATGTTCCACTGGCGCCGACAATGATGATTTTCATATTATAATTCTATATGATTAAGTTTTTCTGGATCATTTTGATTTTTTACTTCTTCAATAATTTAAAAGCGTGCATCCACGAATTACTGACAAAACCCGGAATGCACCATAACATACATAAGGGTTCAATCGCCCTGGCGGCTTCCGCCTTGCCCATATCCGCCCATTCCCAGCCGAACTGATGTAAAACGACAGTCACTTTCTTTTTTGCTTCATCATTGTTTCCGCAAATAAACATCGTTGGCGCACCCTCGGCCATTATTGGATTTACCATTAATGAGTTGCCGACGCAACTGAACGCCTTTACGAAATACGCATCCGGTGCGAATTTCTGCAGTCTTTCCAGTAGTGACTCGTTCGGGCCTGTGAAAAACTTCAGTACGCCGTTAACGGGCGGTTCATCCGATATCGGATTCGTAACGTCGACAACCGTCTTATTCTTCAGATTTTCCAGTCCTGTGCTTCTAAGGACGGCTTCAGCCGCAGATCCTTTTACCGCCAATACGATCAGTTCGCCATATTTTGCGGTTGCATCTAACGAACCCGTCGACCCTTTATTTCCCGCCGTTGTCTGCCAGTCTCTAAGTTTGGAGGGTTCCCGTGATCCCATCATGACTTCGTGGCCGTGTTTGATAAATCCGCCGGCAAGTACTTGCGCAACCTGCCCTGACCCTAAAATACCAATTTTCATCCTTGCTCCTTTTTATTGAAATTATTCCAATTAATTACTTCTTGTTGCTACTGTATTCATTAAGACTTTCGTTTGAATGTCGTTTTTTCTTTCACCGATCTGCTGACGCCACATGGCGTAGTAAAGTCCTTTTTGTTCCAGCAAATCATTGTGCCTGCCCTGCTCGACAACCACGCCTTTCTCTAGAACAAAAATATTGTCGGCGTGCATTACAGTCGAGAGCCGATGCGCGATCAGGATGGTGATATGATTTTTGGATTCCGATACATCGCGAATCGTATCACTGATCTCTTCTTCGGTCAGCGAATCCAGGCTGGACGTTGCCTCGTCAAAAACCAAAAGGTGAGGTTTCCGCAATAATGCGCGTGCAATAGAGAGGCGCTGTTTTTCACCGCCGGAAACTTTTACGCCGCCCTCGCCGATCAACGTGTCGAGACCCTTATCCGCCCGGGCTAACAAACTCTGGCAAGCGGCTTTTTTCAAGACGTCCATACAATCGGCGTCGGTCGCTTTGGGATTTACAAACAATAGATTTTCCCGGATCGTTCCGGAGAAAAGCTGCGTATCCTGTGTTACAAATCCGATCTGTTCGCGCAACTGATCGAGATCAATGTCCTCACCGGAAATGCCATTATATAATATTTTCCCGGACAACGGACGATACAATCCGACGAGTAGTTTAATCAGTGACGTCTTGCCTGCACCTGACGGTCCGACGAAAGCAATGGTCTCTCCGGTCTTTACGGTGAACGAGATGCCATTCAGCGCGTTGGTCACCGCAGACTGATGTTTAAACGTCACTTTTTCAAACGCTAATGAGGAAATAGCAGTGATCCTTGTGGGCTTCATCGGCTTGACTTCTTTCGGGGAATTCAGAATATCCGCAAAATTCTTCAAAGAAACTTCGGCTTCTCGATAGATATTGATCACGTTGCCCAATTCCTGCAGAGGGCCGAAAATAAAGAATGAATATATGAACAAAGAGAAAAATTCTCCGAAAGTTATGGCTTTGGCAAATATCAAATAAAGCATGACGAACAGAATAGTAGTTCTCAGGAAATTCACCGCCGTGCCTTGAATAAAGCTCAGGCTGCGGATGTAACGTACTTTCTTGAGCTCCAGTTTCAGGATTTTTTGAGTAGTGATATTGAGCCGGGATATTTCCTGCTGTGCAAGGCCGAGGCTCTTGACCAATTCGATATTCCGGAGGGACTCGGTAGTAGAGCCTGCCAAGGCAGTCGTTTCTGCAACTATGATTTTCTGAATAGTTTTGATCTTCTTACTGAGGGTCGAACTTAATATCCCGATCAACGGCACGGTGGCAAAATAGATCGGCGCTATGACCCAGTGGACGCTAATAGCATAGGCCGTAACGAAAATGATCCCAACGAGTGTTGTGAAAAGTATGTTGATACATGCGGAAATGAGGCGCTCAACGTCGGTGCGAACTTTCTGCAGTTTACCAAGCGTCTCTCCGCTGCGCTGATCTTCGAAGACGCTGTACGGCAGTTCCAGCGAATGTTTAAGGCCGTCGGAATAGATTTGCGCGCCCAGTTTTTGGGTAATCGTGTTGATATAATAGTCTTGAAAGTTTTTCGCGACGCGCGATACAAACGCCACGCCAACCGCCGCTCCAAGCAGCATTCCAACACCTTTAAAAAACTCTTCCTGGGTGTAGTCCTGGTAGCGCGTTGCATAATCATCAATCACGAGGCGAAAAATCCAAGGATCTAAAAGGGAGAATATCTGATTTACTGCCGCCAGAAAAAGCGCAAGCGCAACCAGTTTCCAGTATTGCTTTAGATAGGAAAGAAGTAATCTCATATATCTTTCATTTGGTTTGATTTTATAAAAGTTGGACAAGGTGCCGGAACGAAAAAATCCATCACATAAAAGGAATTTAATTCAAAGACATATATCCCATTTTACGAAAAACATTTTCATTGAAAGCGAGTTCATAAATGTCAAAACGCATCCATCCGATAAGCGGGAACTCCGATAGGACGTCAAACACGTCCGATTCGCTCTCGGCGCGAATGATCGTCCACAATTTTGATCGATCCAGAGCGAGAGAATAACTGATGATAGTTCTTTCTTCCATCAGCTTCGTTATTACCAACCGCTGTTTCGGGATGGTTGCCAGAAATTCTTCCGTCAAAAATTCAGGTAAACGGATATCGACCATGTAGTTCTTCATGATCCCACTTTCATTTATTTGCTATGCATCAATGATGCATAGGTACTGATGAATAATTGATTGATGTTGCAAATTTAAGCCATATACGCTACTTTGTCAAGTAAGCACAAAAATGTATTATAGTATCAAAAAAGAAACTATTGAAAGAAGGCTCATGAAAGAAAAAAAATTCTTTTGCCCGATCACGGCAACGCTCAATGTTATCGGCGGACGCTGGAAAGTTCTGATACTGTATAATTTGCGGGACCAAACGGTTCGGTTCGGCGAATTAAAACGTATGATGCCCGGCATTACGCAGAAAATGCTGACGCAGCAATTACGCGAGCTGGAACAGGACGGCATCATTCACCGGAAAGTGTATCCTGAAGTCCCGCCGAAAGTGGAATATTCACTGACGGAATTTGGCGAAACACTGAAACCGGTAATGGATGTGATGTGTAGATGGGGTTCGTCTCACCGTAAACATATCGAACTAGTGATGAAAAATCAGATGAGCAAGGAAGCGCATGCCGCGTGAGTGTCACACACCCTTGATCATTCTGACTGTTTTGTAATTATCGGCATAGACATGCCATTCTGCGATAAGATTATCCTTGATAACCGCTTTCCACGCAGCGGGAACTTCCCAGTGATGGTCCTTGTACATGTGCCCGCTCGGCGAATACGTAGCGCTTGCCCTGCCGAAAACGGCGATCGTATTACCGGTTTGAAGCAGATCTTCCGAAACGATCTTGTAATCGGGAAAGAGCCTGAAATAACCTGTCCATGCGCGGTGCATTTCCCCGCGCCCGTGAATCGTGCTTCCGATGGAATCAACAAAGGTATGGTCATTTGTCATGAGCGCGCATAGTCCATCCACATCGTGCGCATTCAAACATGCAAGGAATTGCTGAATAATTTCCATTTTAATTTTCCTCCCGCAGGCTAAAAAGTGAGGCAAGAATTGCAATTCAATGTGCTTAATTAATGAGAAATTTTCAAGAAATATGATTTGAAAAAATAAGATGAGAGGGTCAAATGATGAATAACTAAACCCGATCATGCTCGTAGCAGTTTCCTTCAAACATGTGATTTTCTTAGAGTCTAAGTGCCTTTGTGGTTATGTCGGCGCAGTAAAAAATGACATAAACCACGCCACAAATCATTTGCACCTGGAGCAAAAAAACCGTATGTTGCATCACTTTTGAAAATGACCATAAATACCGATGGATGAAGAGTTAAAACCCGAATCAGAAGCCGATGCCAAGCCATCCGGGATGAGTTTTTTGCGCAGTAACGGACTGATCATCGGCCTATTACTTATATCTCTTTTTCTGAACGTTGTGCCGGGACTGCGTCTGATACTTCTGCCGTTTGAATTTTTTACGACGTTCATTCACGAAGGCAGCCATGCAATTGCGAGCCTGATCATGGGCGAACAAGTGCATCGTATCGTGATTAACCCGGATACGAGCGGTTACATGCAGCACACGGTCACGGGCGGGATGTTTGCCCAAGGGTTTATCGGGAGCGCGGGATATGTCGGCGCGGCGTTATTCGGCGGCCTATTGATCGTGCTCAGTTCTTTCGAAAAGATGTCAAAGTTCATTTTAGGCTTACTGGGTTTGGTTTTTCTGGCCGCGATCGTCTTGTATATCCGTGATTTATTTACCCTCGCAGTATGCGGGTTTTTGTCGGCGTCGCTTCTTCTGATCGCGTGGAAGGGCGGAAAGTATTTGAATTTTTTTGCGATCAATTTTCTTGCAGTGCAATGTTCTTTAAATTCATTCGGGGATGTGATCACGCTGTTGCAGCTTTCCATGGGCGCGCCAAAAAGTCAATTCAGCACGGGTCTTTCAGATGCAGAGGCATTGGCTAAAGTTTTTTTGCTGCCGGCGATGTTTTGGTCGGTTTTATGGATCGTGATCTCGATCGTGGTCTTATATAAAGCTTTAAAGATCAGCGGCCGAATACGAATGAAAAACGAATCGGTAAAACCATAGCCGAATAGGGAGTTCGGATTGTATAGTTACCAACGAAGTCTAAACGAAGAGAACACGCTGGATTGGCTGCCTCAGATAGCCGTACGTATCGCGGTGCTCGACATGAACAACGGCGCGCGGAATATCGGCGTGCGAAACATCAAGCGGATCATTGAGCAGTTTAGCCACAAGGTACGCGCGGCGCATTTGCAAGTGGATTTTGAAGTCAGCCATTTTCATGTGCGCGACCGTAATGAAGTTCCTGATGCATCCTATGATATCTACATTTCAAGCGGGGGGCCGGGAAGTCCGTTGGACGACGACGGCGCGGAATTTGAGTTGAAATTTTTTGGTTTGCTGGACGCATTGATCGACCATAATGCAACCAAAGAAAATAAGAAATTCGTATTTGGGATTTGCCATTCATTTCAGATGATGGCGAAAAAATTTGCCGTTGCAGAAATTACTAAACGTGAAAACCGGTACGTGGGAGTCGTGCCCATCATTAAAACGCCGGAAGGACAGAAGGATGTTTTGTTCGAAGGCCTGCAGGAAAAATTTTATGCGTTTGATAATCGTGACTGGCAGGTGATTAATCCCGATTACCAAAAAATGAGTCAGCTCGGCGCATCGATTCTCTCGTACGAATCCAACGGTCACGAAATCGGAAATGCTGTTACGGCGATACGATATACACCCGAGATCGAAACGGTGCAATTTCATCCCGAAGCTGAAAAACACGGTATACTGATGCGGTTCTCTGATCCAAGCGAGAAACAACATATCGTGGAATTACTGGGTGAAGCAAAGTTTGATGAACTGATTCAATCGGTCAACAATCCGAATAAACTTACAAAAACGTACAAGACTGTTTTGCCGGGATTTTTATGGCGTTCGTACAATCAACTCATGCGTTATTACGAAATGCCCCAATTGGAAAAATTTGACGACACGGCGTCTCAAATGCCGCTCAGTTTTTCCGATTTTCATAATTAGGCGGCGGAGTATTTATGTCAGATTGTATTTTTTGTAAAATAGTTAAAAAAGAAATTCCCTCTCAGTTTATTTATGAGGACAACGATGTGGTCGCTTTTAAGGATCTTCATCCAAAAGCCCCGACTCATATTCTCCTTATTCCAAAAAAACATATTGAAAAATTAACGGACATGAAAGCTGAGGACAGTGCGCTTGGCGGGAAATTACTGCTGGCCGTTTCAAAAATAGCAGAAATAGAAGGAATAAAAGAAAACGGTTTCCGCGTCGTGGTCAATAACGGCAAATATGCAGGACAGGAAGTCTTTCATCTTCACTTTCATATTCTCGGCGGAAAACCGATGAGTTGGAATCCGGCATAGATCATATTGAACAGCAAAAAAATTATGAAAAGAAATTACCCCATGACCCCCGTTCAGGTCGATTTCATCAAGAAAAGAAGCGATGAAATCGCCGAGAAAGAAGGGCTCAAACGTCCGGATTGGCTGAAAGTTAAAATTCCTTTAGGCGATAAATTCTCCGAAGTCAAAAGTCTTGTGGGTAATCAGAAGCTGCATACCGTTTGCGAAGAAGCGCGTTGTCCGAATATCTCAGAGTGCTGGAATCGTGGGACGGCTACGTTCATGATTCTAGGAGATGTTTGTACCCGCAGTTGCGGCTTTTGCGCGGTAAAAACAGGTAAGCCAACATGGCTGGACATGGATGAGCCCCGGCGCGTAGCCGATTCCGTGCGGCTGATGAATCTGCGCCATGCCGTGATCACATCGGTTAACCGCGACGAACTGCCTGACGGCGGATCGATGATATTTGCCCATACCATTCTGGAAATACGTAAGGCTCAGCCGTATTGCCGCGTGGAAGTACTGATCCCGGATTTCAAAGGCAGCGAAGAGAATCTTCTCAATGTTGTTAGGGCGAATCCTGACATACTAAATCACAATACGGAGACGGTTCCGCGTCTCTACCAGGTTGTCCGCCCGCAGGCAAATTATCAACAAAGTCTTGAAGTGTTGTACCGCGCCAAGAAATTCGGCATGATCACTAAAAGCGGATTGATGGTGGGATTAGGAGAGACGAAGGACGAAGTTGTGGCGGTCATGAGAGATATGAGGAAGGTGGAACTGGATATCCTCACGATCGGGCAGTATTTGCAGCCGACGAAAGAACATATTCCCGTTGACCGGTTTGTACATCCTGATGAGTTCAAGATGTATCACGACGAAGGCATCGCAATGGGCTTTCACGTCGTGGAATCAGGGCCATTAGTAAGAAGTTCATATCACGCGGACGAACAATCGGACGGCGTGGAGAAATATTTTAAAAACAAACAAGCTACAAACGTAAGCTAGGAAAGGATTATTTTGAGTTCGTTCACGGATTATAAAATTGATGCGGATATACAAAAAGCCATTGTCGATATGGGCTTTACACAGCCATCGGAAATTCAGGCCCAGGCGTTGCCTATTCTTCTGGACTATCAGGGCGATTTTGTCGGCCAGGCGCAGACGGGTACCGGAAAGACTGCCGCTTATGGCATCCCGCTGGTACAGAAAATTAACAAAAACGCCCAAGGTGTGCAGGCGATTATTCTCTCACCGACACGCGAATTAGCGGTTCAAATATCTGAAGAGTTAATCAAGATTTCGAAATATAAGCGGCTGAAAGTTCTTGCCGTTTACGGCGGACAGAATATCGGCGTTCAGCTGCGCGCCTTGAAGCAAGGCGTGCATATTGTTGTCGGAACGCCCGGCCGCGTCGTAGATCATCTTCATCGTCAGTCGCTTAATTTAGGTCAGATACAGAATTTTATTTTGGATGAAGCGGACGAGATGCTCGACATGGGTTTTTTGGAGGAGATTGAAGAAATATTATCTAATGTCGGCAAACAAAGATCGATATGGCTTTTTTCAGCAACCTTGAGTAACGATATTCGGCGCATCGCAAACCGTTTTATGACCGATCCCGAGGAAATTCGAGTTCAGCATAAAACGGCCACTATTGCCAATACAGAGGAGATTTATTATGCGGTCAAAGAATACAATAAATTCGAGGCCTTGTGCCGCCTGATCGATCACGCGCCGGGCATGTATGCGATTATTTTTTGTCAGACGAGAAATCAGACCGCCGATATTGCTGAAAAGCTTGTGGCCAAAGGATTCAAAGCCGAAGCTTTGCATGGCGACATGAATCAGTCGCAGCGCGAGCATGTGATGGGGAAATTCAAGAAAAAAGGCCTGACGCTGTTGGTTGCTACGGATGTAGCCGCGCGCGGAATTGATATTAATGATCTGACCCATGTGATTAATTATTCGTT
The DNA here is from genome assembly GCA_016787925.1 of bacterium. Taxonomy (GTDB): domain Bacteria; phylum CLD3; class CLD3; order SB21; family SB21; genus SB21. The sequence goes on from JAEUSK010000035.1 coordinate 15,903, forward strand.
ACCGCAGGAATCTGAAAGTTATATACACCGGATCGGCCGTACGGGCCGCGCGGGAAAAACCGGTATTGCTATTACGCTGATCACGCCGGAAGAACAGTACAAGTTACGCAGGCTTGAAGGCAATACTCGTAAGAAGATCACTAAATCACGGATTCCGGGTATTGAGGAAATCATGGAATCCTACATTGACCGAACGATTGGAGAGTTTGAAGCCGCAATAGAAAATCCGGGCGGATTTGACCGCTACTTTTCAAGATGGCAGCCTTTGGTAAAAAAATACACTCCGGAAGAGATTACGAAAGGATTTGTCACGCTTTTGAGCCGGGAAATTCTGGAAAAATATGAGGACGATAAAGAGTTGAATGCGCCGGATAATTTCGGTCAGAGAAGCGGATTCAGGGAAAAACGAACCTTTTCCGATAATATGGTCGAACTCTCGATCAATGTCGGACAGAGGGACAATCTGCAAACAGGCACGCTTATCGGCAAGATTTGTAATCTCGCCGGCGTGGACGGGCGGCAGATCGGCAAAGTTTATATTCAGGATAATCAGACGCAATTCAAAGTCGACGCAGAAGTTGCGGACGCAGTGGTTCGTAAGCTCACGGGCATTAAAATATCGGGCAAAACCGTAACCGTAGAACATGCCGACGCAAAATTCAGGAACCTGAAAAAGGTGATGGAAAAGAAATTTACAGGACGACGAGATTCTCCGGACCATTTTGACAAGAGAAAAAGATTTTCCAAATAACATGACGGAGTATAAAAAACAGTAACCATCATAATGTAACCGTAGGAGGAATGCGTATGAAAAAGTTCTTTTTTTCTGTCGTCGGGCTGATTCTGATCATTTCGGCAAAGGGATTTGCGTCCAATCCTGATGACATTATCGGCAAGTGGATGTATTTCAATGAAAAAGGCGAACAGGTTAATATTGAGGTGTACAAGGAAGGAGATCGTTATTTTGGGAAGATCGTGTGGCTGCAGGTCCCGAATTACACGGCAGAATTTCTTGAAGATGAAGGACATCCTGAAAAAGATTTCCCAAACGTCAAATTGGGCGCCGCTAAGATCGATTATAAAAACCCTGATGCCGCCAGACGCAACGATCCGATCATTGGATTGATTATTTTAAAAGGCGTGAAGTATGATGCCGACGATGACGAATGGAATGACGGATTTGTTTATAAGGCCGATGAAGGGAAGACGTATACCTGTTTTGTGAAATTGGAGAATGCGGATAAACTCAAACTAAAAGGATATATTCTTGGAATGCCTTGGCTCGGTAAAACCCGGTATTGGACACGGATGAAATAATTTGCCTGAAATTAAATTCTGACTTATAAGCAACGAATTCGTTCGTTGCTTTTTTTTTAATTCAATCCAAGCTCTTTTCGGTATACCGAATCCGCGACGGCATGTTTATTCCAGTAATCCAGCATAACCGAGTTTTTTCTGACTGCTTTTGTGGTCAAAATTTTTGCGTTCTCTCCAAAGCCGTCCTTATAAGTTTCTTCCCATGAACGAATCTCGTGCGGAAAGTCTTTCTTAAATTGAATGGACAGAGTGCGGCCGGAGTCTTTGTAGTTCACGGTATAAATAGCTGTGTCGGCATTTGAACGAATCGCAGCTTGAGCCGCTTCAACGGCGAGTTTCGTATGCCGCAGACGCGACGCCATCGTGCCGGGAATAATATTGATTTCACCGACGGGCAGCAGTTCCGGAGCAAGGCGAATGCGCGTCCAAATTTCATCTTCTAAAAAGACTTTATCTAGCGAATACTCTGTGTCCGCTTCTTTTTCAAAATAAGAAAAAACCTTTACGTGATATCCATCATGTCTGTTGTTGATCTGCGTAAAAACCTGTCCGCACCACTCCAGAACAGCTGAGGTTATTTTCAGGGCATGAGGAAAATTTTCCAGGTCAATTGGCGTAAAAACGCTTTTCATCATCGTGTAAGGATAAATTCCGGTATTAAAATTTTTGGTGAAATTGAGTTTCAACACAGGCGCCGCGCCGGCCTTACCTTTGGAATAATCCTCCAACTTAACCTGTTGTGAAGTCAAAAAATCCTCTGTAACAAAAATAAGAACGGCATTACCTTTATGTATTTCACCGTATCGCGCTTGTTCCAGCCCGTAGCTCGTTAACTCGGCTTTGCCCTGATACCAATAGTCTGAAAACTCTTTTCCGTTGGGCTGAGGCCGTGCGGTAGTTTTGGTCTCGGCGTTCCGGCATGAAAGAACAGGGCACATGACGACACACAGAATTAAAAAGGTATTTACAATAAACTTCATATACCCGCTTTCATTATCTGATTTTATCCAAGAGCTGGTTTAGTGTTTGTGCCTCATCTAAAGAGAGATTTGAAACTAGAGCATCAAACTGAGGGGCTTCTTTATCAATTTCATTTAAGAGTTCCAATCCCTTTTCAGTGATGATGACGTCAACTTGGCGGCGATCCTCAGGGCAAGTATTGCGGCTCAGCAGATGTTTCTTAAGCAGACGCTCAACCAGACGGGATACGTCTGAATTCTGGTCTATCAGCCGCTCTTTAAGCAATTGTATCGATGCGGCATTAGGATATTGTCCGCGTAAAATACTTAATATGTTGAATTGCTGAAATGAAATGTCAAACGGCTTTAATATCTTCTGATGTTCGTAGATAAGCCCGTTGTATTGATAGAATAAGTTTGCAAGTAAGCGGTGGTATTCGCTGCGAAATTTAGCTTGTTTGATTTTATCTTCAATGGGCATGGAACATAATAAATAATCAATTTGTTTCGGTCAAGTATGAATTAATTAACCCGTCCGGAAGTCGTTGGGAATGTGGGTCATGCACAACGACTTCCTTGTAAATAATGGACGGATTATATTATTAATTATTTCTTTTTGGCGAACTCGGCGTTGATCGTAATGTCAACTGTCTTCCCAACTACAAACCCGCCGGCTTCAATGGCTTTATTCCAGTTAACGCCATATTCCGTGCGGTCTACCGAGCCTGTGACTTTCCAGCCTGACTTGACATTTCCCCACGGGTCAGTGATCTCGCCCTTGAACTTGGCATCCAGTTCGATCGTTTTTGTCACGCCGCGCATGGTGAAATCCCCGGTTATCTTGTACGTATTATCACCGGTTTTCTTAAACGATTTGCTCTTGAATGTGATTTCAGGATATTTTTCCGCTGCAAAAAAATCTTCCGATTTCAAATGTCCGTCTCTTTTTTCGTTATCCGTACTTATGCTGGCGACCTTGATCGTCATTTCGGCCTGGGCGTCAGAATAATCTGCTTTTGAGGCGGTAATTGTTGCGTTGAAATCAGTAAAATTACCGGTAACCTCAGCGACAACCATGTGTGATACGTTAAAAATAACATTGGTATGAACCTGATCAACTTCCCATTTCGTCTGCGCGAAAACAGAACTTGCGGAAAGCAACAATGCGACGATAAGTGCATTCATTTTTTTCATAGATTAACTCCTCTTCAATTTGGGGTGTGGATTAAATATTAAACGTTTAAACATATAACGTCTAAACATGTAATTTATTCCCTTATCCGCAACAAACTTAAAATCAAAAAATACAAATATTTGAATAGTATACTTGTGGGTTTTGGCTGAGTGCTGGATCAGTTTCGGCCCACTTGGCAGAAGTTTTGTACGAGTATAGATAGCTTTCGAAATACGGAGCACGTGAGGCTGTTTGCATTACTATGTTAAAGAAAACCATGGACTGAATTAGGCGTTCCTATTCCATTTCTTCTTCCCATGAAGGTTGTGAAGGCACGTAAAATTGTTTCATTTTGTGTTTCTTGGTGCGGAATTCAAAGACTTTCTCACGCATTTTCATCTGAAAATTCTGTTCAAATACAACAACGCGGGCTATCTGTGCAGGCGTGAGCTTTTTCTCCATATCTTTTATGAACGACGCGTGATTGGACAAGATCTTCATGTCGATCTCATTCACCTGATCCAGCGTTTTCATGATACTATTGCCCGGCATCTCGTCACCCAATGCCGACATGTGAACCAGCCGCTTAAAAACATCACGTTTTTCCCTGTGAAGGTTCCTTTCTTGTTCCATAAAAGCGTCATATATCTTTATAAAAACCTCGCTTTTTTCATAAGATAAATTGAGGTCTTCAAGCAGTTTCTTTTTTCTGATGTCGTCAACTTTTTCCCGAAAACTGCCTTCTTCCTGCGCTACGCTTGCGTGAAACGCGGCAATCACCAGAACCATGTAAACGGCAAACATTTTGGTTTTCATAACACGATGCCTTTATGATTTAGAAAGTTGTTATTTTTTCAAGATTGTCCAATAATTCAATCTGCTCTTCAGAAGACAGAGCGCTGTAGTCCAGCACAGACTCTGTCGGATTAAAAGTTTCTTCCCAATACGTTAACGCGGCATTACCTGCTTCGTCATTATCCAGTACATCGCTGATGAACTCATCGGCGGCGGACTCATTCTGGCCAATGTAATGGTCAATGATCCTTGTTGAATTTAGACTACTGACCCAGTCATATTGATCCAGCAAATAATCAATTTTTTGGTTAGTGAGCAAAACGCTATTCATGAAAAAGAGGAGTACAAGCGCCAAGCCAAAAGATGGAACGGCATGAACAAATCGTTCACGAAAAACAGTACGCCGCCTGGTTTTAAATTCGATTCTATCACGAACTCTCGGCAGAAATGTGCTCCAATAACGATCAGGGATGTCATCATATTTGGCGGCACAGGGTCTATCGTCATTAATATGTTGAATGACAGATGACCATTTATCAAATTCAGCTTTCCAATCTTCATCTTGCTGAATAAGACGGTTGATCTCTTGCTGCCGGTCTGCAGGGAGCTCGTGCAAGATGAATTCAATAATTTCCTGTTGATTGATTTTCATAGCGGGACGTTTCATTTTCCGGAAATGGCGTATCGGTTTTCAATAAACTGCTTAACCTTTTGGATCGCATGAAAAAAATTTGCTTTGATAGTTCCGATCGAATTTCCCGTGATCTGCGCAATTTCCGCGTGACTCAACTCATCATAAAAGCGTAAATTAAAAACGATTCTTTGTTTTTCCGATAATTGATCTACGGCTTCACGAATCATATTCTTGAGTTCGGTTTCCTGAAGTATACCTTCCGGGTCTTGCTGGCGCGATCTAAGCGGAATTGACAAATTCTCCAGTGAAACCAGATTTTTCAGCTTTTTTTTCCTCTGAAAAGTGATCGATTGGTTAATTGCGATACGGCATAACCAGGTATAGAGAGAACTCTCACCCCGAAATTTATGTAAATGTTCAAATGCTTTCACAAAAGTTTCTTGCAAAATATCGTCCGTATCGTCATGATCATTGGTAAAGCCGCGAATAACGGCATATAATCGTTCCCTGTATAAAGATACAACCCGGTTGAAGGCCTTGTCCTTTTCGTAAGTCGAACCATGTTTAAATGATTCTACGAGTTCTTTATCATCCATTCCGGTTCATAGGAAGCAATAGTTAAACCAATTTCAATCAAAGGTAATTATTAGACGAAGCAATTGCAAAAGGGTTTATTAGAAAACCTGATTTAACTATCAAAAATTAAGTGCGCATATAACCTAAAAAGAAGGAAAAACCGGTCAATTGTAAGTGGAGAGTCAGAAATTTGTAACAAAAACGTAAAATATGATAAGTGTCATATTATCCAATAGTTTTGGTATTATATTAGAGGCGTAAATAATTTTTTTATTAACCTTACGAGGGATAAAATGAAAGCAAAAATTACCTTTCTGTCT
>JAEUSK010000037.1 GCA_016787925.1 bacterium
TTGAACGAAGAACCCTTCCCGACTTCACTCTCAACAGTTATTTTACCATTGTGTTTTTTTATGATTTCCTGTGTGATAGGTAAACCTAAGCCCGTGCCTTCATGCGCGTCTTTAGTTGTAAAACCGGTGACAAAAATCTTGTCAAGATTTTCTTTTGAAATACCCATCCCATTGTCCGTAATGTCCACTACCACATCGTCGCCATCAATGTAAGTATTGATTTGAACTCTCACGTCATTTGACCGTGATTGCGCGGCGTTATTGATGATATTGATCATTACCTGGGAAATAGGCCCGGGAAGGCCCATAACATTGGGAATAGTGCCGAATTGTTTGACAAACTCAACATTGTGTTTGAATTTTGAATGCAGTAAAGACAATGCGCGTTCAATCTGAGCATGCAGGTCCGTTTTCACAAACTCGGCATCATCCAACCTTGAAAATCCGCGCAAGTCTTCAATGATGTCCGTTACCAGGTCACAGGAATGATTTATGATAGTTACAGCCGACTCGAATTCTTGCATCAACTCTTCAACGTCGGATCTTTCGGCAAAAGATTTTCTTAGATCTTCCGCAGAAAGCTTCCCGCTGACCACTTCCTGAACTTCAGTTAGAATTTGTTTGACGTCATTCCACTCAAATGTCAGTAGTTTAGTTGAGTTATTAATGTTATTAATCGGGTTCCTGATCTCATGAGCAATGCTGCCCATAAGCTGTCCCAGCATGGACATTTTTTCAGAACGGATCAGATGCTCCTGCGCATCCTTCAGAGATTGATACGTTTCCTTCAGTTCGGCATGCGCCTTTTCAAGTTCTTTACTCTTGAAATAGAAATCGACGCCGCGTTTGATGCTGATGCGGAGGTCATCAGGTTCAAATGGTTTGGTAATATATTGGAATACGCGCCCTGCGTTGATTGATTCAATCAGGTCTTTTACGTCCGTATATCCGGTGAGAATGATGCGGATACAATCGGGTTTGATGCTGATGGAACGGTTAAGAAATTCCGTTCCGGACATTACAGGCATGCGTTGGTCGGACACAATAAGCGAAATATTCTGATTCGCTTCCAGGATTTCAAGCGCGTCTTTCCCGCTGGACGCGGCATATACCACGTAATCATCGGCTAGGATTCGGCTAAGGACTTTAAGCACATTCTCTTCATCATCCACAATAAGTATTTCAACCTTATCGCTTTGTGGCAATGAAGCCTCCTCCGTTACCGATTCATTGTCAGTCTGTGGAAGTCTTTTTAATGACATGCTGAGATTAGAATAGTGTTGACCATGATATGCGTATCATCAAAAGTATACGGAATGCGCCTAATTAAATCAAGCATGAACTTTCCACCGTTTATGATGCCAAAGCCATTGATCAGGATAAGTTTTAACGATTTTTTCAATTTCAGTCGTGTAGGATTGAACCTGCTTTTCCATAGAAAGCGACATATCAAGCTCAAACGAATTAACCTCAAAACGGTGAAAATAGTTGCTTCGCCTGATTGCAAAACAAACAAAAACAGGAACCTGAAATTTATTTGCAAGATATACAGGGCCTGCCGTCGCGAAGCAAGGCCGTCCCAAAAAATTCACCGGAACGGTGTTGTCGCCAAAATCTTGATCGGAAAGCAACGCAATACAATATTTGCCTTCAATCAGCCGGCGAAGTTTCATGATCTCATCATCGTAAACCACGACCATTCCCGCTTTTTCTCTTTGGCGGTTTATCAACCGGTCGATCCCTGCATTTTGTTGATGTTTAACAACCACTGCCATCGGGACTCCTTTTTCAACTAAAACTTTCCCCATCAATTCCCAATTACCGATATGCGCGGATATAAAAATAGCCCCTCCGGCAATCCGATCGTAAAATCGGCCGGGGAGAATGAGTTCATAATCTCGAACCTGCTTCAGATCGATCCGGTCCAATGCCAGAAGCTCAAAGAAAGTTCGTCCCAAATGTTCGTAACTGCTTGAAACGAGTTGCGATACTTGAACAAAATGGATGATCAAGTTACTTCGTCGAATATTTTCAATTGCGACCCGTTTACGAATTCCTATATGTTCAAAAAAAACTCCGGCTAAGGCTCCGGCGTCTGAAATTCGTCGATAGGATTGAAACCGTAATACAAACTGTAAAGTCCTGACAACCGCGTATTCAAATATCGAAATAATTTTGTTAAGAATCATTGACACTTCTATTCCAATGCAAGGTTGGCCAATGTATCCACACGTTCATTATAATGCACTCCGGCATGGCCTTTGACCTTAGCAAACGTGACGTCATGCCGATCGCAAAGATCTAACAAAGTTTCCCACAATTCTCTGTTTTTTACCGGCTCTTTGGTTTTCGTTTTCCAGCCATTGCGCTGCCAGTTTGTGATCCAATGCTGCTGGAAAGCATTCACAATATAGGCGCTATCCGAGTATAAAGTTACCTTGCATCTCTGTTTCAAACACTGCAAAGCCTCGACTGCCGCAGTCAATTCCATCTGGTTATTCGTTGTATGCATCCGGATTCCGGAAATTTCTTTTTCGACCGCGCCGTCCTCTTTCTCAAACAGAAGAACAGCTGCCCACGAGCCCTTACCTGGATTGCCTTTACAGGCGCCGTCGGAGTAAATAGTAACATGAGGTATATCCGTAGTTGTCATAGGTAAAATCCTTGTACACTAAAAACTCAATCATTGAACCAACATAACTGAATCTTTCAATATTTTCAATATTGATTCTTTTTGGCTTGTTATAAGATAACTCGTTTTATAAGTTCTACTCATGGAAAATTTGTATAAAGCCCTTGAAATTCTATTTGAAGACGAAGATTATATTTTTATTAATAAATCTGCCGGAATGTTGACTCTGCCCGACCGGTTTGATACAGCCGTTCCTAATCTACATCATATCCTGAAGAGCCACTACGGTGACATATTCATAGTCCACCGTATCGACAAACAAACGAGCGGTCTGATCGCATTTGCAAAAAACGCTTTAGCACATAAGGAACTTAATATTCAGTTTGAAAGCCATCAGGTTCAAAAAAAATATTTGGCAATTGTGCATGGCGTATTGAATGATGCAGAAGGCGTTATTGATCTTGCAATCGGAGAAAACTCCGGCCGGGCAGGAACTATGAAAATCGATGCGGTTCATGGGAAAAAATCCGTTACACGATACCGTGTGATTGAGAAATATTTGAATTATACACTGGTCGAAGCAGAGCCTCTCTCCGGCAGAACACATCAAATCCGCGTCCATTTTAAAGCCATCGGCCATCCTTTGGCGGTGGATGAATTGTATGGACATGCGGAAGGTATCAAGCTTTCTTCTATTAAGAGAACATATAAGATCAAGTCCGGTGAAATTGAGAAACCGTTAATTGCACGCCTGACGCTTCATGCGAAATCCCTTCGTTTTTATCACTTTCGGCGCAAAGAGCCGATCACTATAGAAGCGCCCGTACCGAAGGATTTTGGAAGTACTGTTAAACAGTTAAAGAAATTAAGTCCTCCTCCGGTTCTCTGAACGTAATTCCAAACCGCTCCTCAAATGCCAGCTTAAGCTGTAATTTTAGCTCATTCAAATCTATCTTTCTGATCTGTTCGATTTCTATCGTTTTGTCTTGCAATATCCGGGACATCGTTTCTTTTTCGGTTTCATTCAAATTAAGAAACTCTGTTAATTGGCGGTGATAGGAGCCAATCAGTATAGAGCCATGTTGAAGTACCGATCCGGCAAATCGCCTCTGGGCGCTTCCCACCAGTTTTTTTCCCTGTACTTGTATTTCATATTTGGCAGAGCTCGAAAAACATGCGGCTGAGGACGCTTGTTTGTAAAGCGCCCTGAAATCCGCCTGCACCGGCGCCACCTCCGCCGGAATCTCCAGCTTTCGCAATCCTTGTACAAGCGCCTCGCTGATCTGACGATACGTTTCTTCAATACTACCTGAAATAACCTCATTGAAAACCACGCTGTATGTCAATTCCTCTGCATGCAGAATGGCCCGCCCCCCCGTCGGCCGATAGACCACGTCGACGCCTTGTTCTTTGCATTTTTTTGTGTTTATTTCCACAATCTTTTGGTTTTTTCCAAGTGATATGCAATAGGGCTGCCACTGAAAAAACCGCAAAACGGATGAGGCGCTGCCATTTGCAACTTTTTCGGCAATGCTTTCGTCTAACAGCATGTTGAACTTGCCGGTATGTAATCCGGTATCGATGAAATTCCAGACCATGTTTTGCGCGTTTATTATATTGAATTTAACAAGAAATCACTTGCCTCGGGAATAAAAAGAATATACATTCTGTATAGACAAATGTACTTAGCCGTTCGGTGTGATACAATATTTTATTTCACGCCGTCAAGAAAAATTCTATAAAGCCGGGATGAAATCAATACCAAACATACTTACGGTTATCCGTATACTCATGACGCCGCTATTCGTTATCTGTCTGTTGGAAGACGGGTGGCAATTGTACGCGGTACTTATTTTCGGCCTTGCGTCGCTCACGGACTGGTATGACGGATATTTGGCTCGGCGTTACGGAATTACTTCGGACTGGGGAAAATTTCTCGATCCGCTCGCAGATAAAATCCTCGTTCTGTCGGCTTTTTTTTCGTTTGTGTATCTTGGAATTGTAAAACTCTGGATGGTCATGGTCATCGTCATGCGCGATTTCATCATAACGGGACTCCGCTCCTATAATATGCGCAGAGGCAAGCCAATGATTACAAACCTTCTGGCAAAAACCAAGACATTTACACAAATGACGATGATCATCGTGATATTGCTGTTTATCGCTTTAAAATCACTTCTCACGCAATTCGCCATGGATGTAGGAAGATATATTGAGAAAACCGTTTCTGTCATGCTCCATTACGAAATTATTTACGCGGGCATGTTGCTCGTAACCGTTTTAACGGCCGTTTCAGGCCTCATTTATTTATATCAAAATCGTGACAGTTTGCGCCGATTGGCTTCGTTTGTGTTCAAAAATTCCTGATCCACTCTTTTTCAATGCCAACCTGATTGACATCACATTATCATGGACATTTTGTCTAAAATTTTGGCAACAGGATTCGGAACCGGATTTGCGCCTAAAGCGCCGGGAACCGCCGGAAGCATTCTTGCCATCATTCTCTATTATCTTTTTTTCCCGTCCACACCTTCTGTATTGATTCACTTTATTTTTTTTCTTATAATAGCCGCAGTTTTTTTGACCGGCGTTTGGGCCAGCGGGCGCGCAGAGTCTTTTTACGGACACGACCCGGCCTGTGTGGTCATTGATGAAATGGCCGGAATGGGCATTACATTACTGCTGATTCCAAAAACAGGTTATCTTATTTTTGCCGGATTCCTCTTGTTTCGGCTTTTTGATATTACAAAATGGCTGGGCGCGAATCGTATGCAGGGATTGAAGGGCGGGTGGGGCGTGATGATGGATGATGTCATAGCAGGAATATGGAGTAATCTTGTTCTGCAATTGATTGTATGGTTCGTATGATGTCAGCGAACAAGATGACCCTATTAAGTTACATTCAAAGTGGCGCCGGACGGGCCGCCAATTCTGCAGCCGGTTATATACAAGTATAGTTAATATAAGTTACCAATATTTATATGGAGAAAAAAAATGAGTGTGCTCGTTGACAGGAAAACGCGGCTTGTAGTACAGGGGATTACGGGGAAAGAAGGAACATTTCATACGAGCCAAATGACTGCGTATGGAAGATATGTGGTTGCAGGCGTAACGCCCGGCAAAGGCGGATTGAAGTATAAGGGCAACGAAAAGGATAAGCTCAAGTATGAAGTGCCAATTTACAATTCCGTTGCCGATGCGGTCAAACTGTCCAGAGCGAACACTTCTGTAATTTTCGTTCCGCCCGCATTTGCGGCAGACGCGATCATTGAAGCTGCCGAAGCAGGAATCAAAACTATCATTTGCATAACCGAAGGCATTCCAACGTCGGATATGGTCCGCGCCTACAACTACATAAAAGATAAAGACGTTCATCTCGTCGGCCCGAATTGCCCGGGGGTTATCTCACCCGGCAAATGCAAAGTCGGAATCATGCCCGCATTCATCCATCGCCCCGGCCGCGTCGGGGTAATCTCACGCTCCGGAACATTGACATATGAAGCCGTGGGACAATTGAGCGCTCTCAAAATCGGCCAATCGACCTGTATCGGTATCGGCGGCGATCCGGTGATCGGAACTCGCTTTGTCGATGCGTTTAAATTATTTGCAGACGATCGGGATACGGACGGCATAGTTATGATCGGCGAAATCGGAGGAACGGCCGAAGAAGAGGCCGCCGCGTGGGTTAAGAAAAATTACAAGAAACCGGTGGTAGCGTTCATCGCGGGACAAACAGCGCCTCCCGGAAGGCGTATGGGACATGCCGGCGCGATCATCAGCGGCGGAAAAGGCACTGCCGAAGAGAAAATGAAGGCGCTCAAGGCCGCCGGAATCACCGTTGTGAAAAGCCCTGCCGACATCGGCATTACTATGGCTGAAGTGCTTGGAATTAAAGTGAAAACAAAAAAAGCAGCCGCAAAGAAGATTGAGAAGAACGCAGATAAGAAAGCTGTCAAAAAGGGAAAGAAGACCCTAAAAAAAGAAAAGAAAAAGGATAAACCGAAACACAAGAAAAAAGACAAGAAAAAACATAAGAAGAAATAAAAATTAAAAGCCCCGGTTCTACCGGGGCTTTTTTTATACAACTATTTAGAATGGAGTTACTTTTTTTCGAGATGGCGCACTAAAGAGGCAATGCCAAGATGATAGCTATAAATTCCAAACCCGGATATTTGGCCGATACATACCGGGGCGATCATGGAATTTTTTCTAAAATCCTCCCTCGCGTGAATATTAGATAAATGAACTTCTACAACAGGAATAGAAACCGCAGCAACTGCATCCCGCAAGGCAATAGAATAATGCGTATACGCGCCGGGATTAAAGACAATCCCGTCCTGCTTCTTCCGCGCAGCGTGAATCATATTAACCAATTCGCCTTCGACATTGGATTGCCTGAATTCAAACCGGATTTTAGAAAATGCTTTTGTCAATGCTTTCTCAATACCGGCTAACGTTTCCTTGCCGTAAACCTCTGTTTCGCGTTCACCGAGTAAATTGAGATTCGGTCCGTTTAGAATTAGAATTTTATGCTGCATAACTGATCAGGTGTTTTTTTAGTTTAACAAACTGTTCTTTCTTTATCAATCGAAATTATTCACTTACCAGCAATCCCGGAATTTGTTGGATAAATTAAGAAACGGATATCTGGAATTGAACATTATCAATATTGCGAAAATATTTATGTGTGGCGGTCCAAAGCCCCGTCATTGCTGGTTTTTCTATAGCCCCGCGCTTAAGCGTGGGGCTATAGATGAGAAAAAACTTTGGGCTTCAGCCCATCAAAACACATTCAAGTAGTTTTCAAGACGCCGTATCCATTTAGTACTTTGGACGGAATTCAAGATAATTTTTTCGGGAAAGGCCAGGAAATATTGAATTATCAATAATGAAATATCCTTGAACGAAGTCCCGCCGGGACGTATCTTTGTAAGTCCATACTTGGGAGTATCCGGCTGCCTGGTGGCGCCCGCGGTCTTCAAAACCGTTGATCCGTCGAAAGGCGGAAGGTCGGGTTCGATTCCCACATACTCCCGCTCATTCATTCTGCTGTTCCAATCTGTATTATCGTTTTATCGAATTTGGAATTGATCCCGTCGACCGCTTTGAGCATGTGCTCGCGTTTGGTATTATCTTCATCAAACAAGTCCAGGGCCGCTTCCTCCTCACCAAACCGTGACAGGCCTATGCCGATCAGGCGGATAGGCAGTCCGCGGGTATCGGCTTTTGCCAGTAGTTGAAGCGCCTTTTTGTATATCACCGCCGGGTCGTGCGTCGGACTTATCTCCATCTGGCGTGTTTGATCCACCCAGTCCGCGTAACGTAATTTCAGGTGAATACACCGCGCTTTAATTTCTGAATGCCGCAAAATTTCAGATAACTTCAACGTCATTTCGTGCAAGGTCTGATGTAAGAATTTCTTATCACGTGTGTCTCTTGCAAAAGTCTCTTCTGTAGAAATCTGCTTCTGTTCGCGCGCAACCGACAGTTCATGCGAACCATTACCCTGAGCGTATCCCTGAATATGCAGACCCCACATTCCCAGGTTTTCTTCAACAAACTCGGGAGTCAGTTGCGCCAATTGCCCGCACGTCCTGATATTGAATTGATGCAATTGTTTTAACATCACCTCGCCAACTCCGGGTAATACCTTTACATCCAGCGGTTCCAAAAAGGCCGCTTCAGCGCCGGGCGCAATTTCTTTAATGCCATAAGGCTTCGCATTATCACAGGCAATCTTTGCGGTAACTTTATTTGAAGCGATTCCCATCGCGCTCGGTAAACCAAATTGCTCCAAAATATTTTTTTGAATTTTTTCTGCAAAGGAAACGATACTTCCACCGAAAAGTTTTTCACAGCCGGTCCAGTCTATATAAAACTCGTCAATACTTGCCGGCTCGAATACCGGCGCGTATTGCTTCAGATAGGTGCGAACTTTTCGAGAATGTTCTTCATAAGCGTCGTGATGGCTGTCAACCCGGATCGCGATCGGGCATTTTCGTTGTGCAATGGCCGTAGCCATGCCTGCGTGAACACCGAACTTTCGAACTTCATACGACGCGCACGTCACGACGCCGCGATGATCCGCCTTGCCGGCAACCATGATCGGCTTGCCGACCCATTCCGGATGAAGAAGTCTCTCCACTGAAACAAAGAATGCGGTGAGATCTATGTGAGCGATACGAATGGGCTGCATGACTCTATTTGAATAAGCTGATCTTTTATGACCGAATATATCTTATTTATGATAAAAAGAAAATCCCTTCGGCTTTGCGAGCCAAAGGGATTCACATTTCATTTTAAAATTCAGATCGCTAGTTATTAACCATGTCTACGATCTCGCCGTCTGATCGTAACGGTTGACCCCACGATTCAATTAACACAGACGGCTGATTCGCAATGATCTTCGAAGTATTCACGAAAGTTACCATCTGATTATTGGTACCGGGAAAAGTGAAATGCGTACCCTGATCCCAATAAGCATAGGTCGTGGTCCCGGTCCAGTAGCCTCTCACCTGCGTATTAGAAAAGGCACGGTAATAACCTATGTTATACAAGACATTATCAAAAGGAATGGAAATATTGTCCATCGTCTGATCGGTAAGGCCGTAATTTACATAAATCGGCGACAATACATGGGAACCGTTATTCCTCATCCTCATAAAAAAATAACTGGACGTAAGAATAAGGTTGATCCTTTTGTATTCGAGCGTCGATACGTCAATGTCGGTATAATTCCACGTTATTAAGAGTCCGATCTGAGTTCCACCGGATGTCTCGCCGGACGTTTCTGCGGTATATCCGAATGACCCCGGGTTTTCATTCAATGTAAAAATAACACTGTCGCCGGGCGAAATGACATCGCTTCCCTCCCCGGTCAGCGTCAATGCAATATCGGTGTAAAGGTTGTTTACGAAAATGATATCGAATTGTTTTGATGAACTTCCGCTTGTTTTGGAAGTACAGCCATTGATAGATAACAACGTGACAGCCAATACCCACACAGCGGCTTTAAATTCTTTATTCAGTTGTAACATTTTTTTCCTCCTAAAATAATATTAGGAATCAAGATCAGACTTATGGTCAAAAATAAATAATCGCTGAACTTGAAAAAATTATATATGAAAATTCTTGTTTGTCATCGGCGTTCAGATCTTTAGCCTCAAAAGCTTTTCGTGTCACAGCTAAATCAATCGCGAAGCTTTTGAAAATAAGGCCGGACCCGACCGATATCGCTGTGCCGGTAACCTGACTGCCGACATCCCCGTTGCTTTTAGTATCTGCGAACAATGTTGGAACCGTCTTAAAACCGGCTCTCAGCGGAATTACCCAGTTATCGGTTATAACCAAATATTCTGCCCCGACCCTGATCGGATTTAAATCTTTCTTACTTGAACTCAGATTAAATTCTCCTCCAGGATCACTTGGGTCATCTATTTGTTTTACTTTGCTTTTGCCAAAGGCTCGCAATTCATAATCAGCCGCAAGGGTCAAATTATCGCCAACGCGATAAGAAATTCCAAAACCCAACATCATTGGGAACTCCCATGCCCATTTGTATTCTGTCGAACTGCCGCCGTATTTCCACTTATCGGTCATTTCAAACGGAGCGCGATAAGATACGCCTATTCGCATTGGCAGCTTAGCGCCTGTTTGTTCCAGATCGGCCAAAACACCCACTTGATAATTGAAGCCAGAAAAATCGTCCTTATACGAATAGGAACTTAGAGGATCAACAAAATCATCGTATTTGTATTCGGAACTTCCGGTCCACAAATTGAATGATGCGCCAACTGATAAAGCGGGCATGACCTGAAATGCAAGGCCCGGCGATATGGTATTGATTCCCCCGGTTTGGTCCTCTTTGAAAACATCTTTGTCCTTCGTGTACAGAAAGTTGTCAATCTGATTCTGGTATGCAATGGCGACAGTAAATTTTTTATCCATAAGCTTCATTGGATATGCGATGCTGCCGAAGTTAAATGCCGGGTGACTTGCCGAACTAGTGAGTTTATCACCGGGGGCCGTATACTTATAGGTATCAAATGATTGTCTAAAAACAAATGACGCTTCCGGCCTTTCTAATTGAGTTAGTCCTGCAGGATTCCACGAAAGTGCGGTTGCGTCATCTGCCAGGCCGATAAAAGCGCCCCCCATGCCCTCTGCGCGTGCACCTGACCCGATGATATCCATAAATTTCAATTGGCTCCAAGCGCTGTTGTTGAGCGACATTAAGACAATCAAAATTGCTGCATAGAAACCTTTCTTCACCATAGGCACCTCCTCGTATTATGTAATTGGATGTTTATTAACAAATGCTAAAATCAACATTTGATTATTTAACAACGACTCTATCTCCAACTTTGAGATCACCCTCCGCTTTACCGACAATTTTACTGACTGCAAGTTTTTCCTGAACTTCGATCACGACCAGTTCGCACAATTTTGTTACGCGTTTCCCTAAAACCTCTTTGGTCACGGGATGCTTGATCGGATCGCCTTCACGATAAGCCACGCATTTCGAGCCTTTCCGAACACCTACCAATGTGCCGATATCAAGATAAATAAGCCCCGCCTCTACGCTGACTACAAATCCTTCGACCAGCGGAAGATCGTTATAAATATTAACTGCAACTTTTTCTACCAATCCTTCCACCATCGCCGTCGAGGTAAGGTCGCTTTTTTCGTCCCGTGCCACAATAGTTTCGCTGGTTTCCGTATCAATCAATCGCGCGCTGACTTTTGCAAAACCAGTTTCGACGTTGACGCTCCCTAATACGATCGCATCCGCTCCGGCGATCTTGCCAACTTTGACGGCAGCCTGTTCATCCGCCATATCGGACATGCCGAAATTTTGTTCCTTGATGACCTGGTCGATCGCCCCGCGCTCAATAACCCGAAATCGTCTCATATTGACAAGCTGAGTGATCATTTTTTCAGTAACGGATTCTCCGCCGTTGGCAGCCTGTCCTTTGGTGGTAAACGGCAAAACGGCAATCGACAAACGTGATCCGACCTGCGTTACTTTACTCGGATCGTAGGTCAATGCGCCGGCAAATAGGCCGCTCACATTTGGCGTCGATCTTTTTTCTGAAAGCATACGCTTTTCTCTGTTGAGTTTTTCTTTTTCTTCTTCCAATTGTCTCTGCTGAGCTTCTAAAATAATCTGCTGGCTGACGAGGGCCTTATCCTGTTCGGCTTTCTGCTGCGCCAGAATTTCCTTTTCCCTATCAACTTTTTCCTTTTCAGCCTTTAGTCGTTTTTCATCTTCAAGCAGCTTCTTTTTTTGTTCTTCCGATGTTTTTGTTTTTTTGTCTTCTTCGAGACGCTTCATTTCTTCAGCCAACTGCTTTTCTTTTTCAAGTTTCTTCCGCTCCTGCTCTTTTTTCTGAATCTCAAGCCCTCGCTGCATTTCATCCAGAACGGCTTTCTCCTGCTCCTTTTTTTTCAATTCTATATTGATCAATTCTTCCTGCGCTTTGGTTTTTTTTTCCTCCGTTTCTTTACGGGTTTGATAATCGGCCAATATAAGATTACTGCCGGTGAGCTTGCCAAGATATTCCTGTGCGCGTTTGGTCTTGTCGTAGGCGATCGAGAGGTCCAATTCCTTTTTTGCATTTTCCGTGTCGCCCGCATTTAACAATGCGATGCCGAGTTCCCTATGAGGGTAATATTCTATGAAGCGTGTGCCGTAAGTCCGTTTATTCTTTTTGTCTTCGAATTCAATCGAAATAGCAGCTCTCAATTCTTCAATGGCTCTGTTCCAGTCCCCCTTTTCCATGTAATTCAGGCCCCGGTCATAATAATTGTAAAATTTGTCCTGAGCGCTGGCAGTTTGATCTGCCAGTAACAAACCAAGCGAAGAAAAAATAATAGTCACAAAAATTGCACGAAACAGTGATTTCATAAAAAATTCCGGATTTTGATAAAAGAACCTGAGTAAAGAACTTACTGTAGATGAGATTGATTAAATGTAAAGTACCATGCTTAACATTTCAATACATTTCTATATTAATGTAACTTGCGAATGAACTACGACTTATGAAGTTCTACAATTGAATTAAAATCCGGTATCATAACTTCAGGGTCAAGGACACCGCGTTGCAGCAGAATATTGCCCTCCGGCCAATGCACTTGTAAATTCTTCGGTGTAATCGATGAAATCTTGACTCGCCCTTTGAATATACCACCTTTGTTGCTTAATGAAACTGAATCTCCATTTTGTAAACGAAGAAATTCAGCGTCTGCGGCGCTGATGAAAACTGTGTCGCGCATTGCGCCGGTCAACGGATCCTTATTGTTCTGAATCATGCTGTTAAACTGCTTTCCCCGGCGCGTTGAAACCAGAAATTGATTCGGGCCCAGATTAAGTTCTTTGGGTTTAACCAGAGTGAAATTGGCTTTGCCGTTTGAAGTCGGAAATTGCCAATTGTCGCAAAGCCTGATTCCACCCCATTGAACATGGTCCCCGCTCTTCTTCAGGTTTTGAATACCGTCATACATAGGAATTATTTTCGCAATTTCAGTCCGAATATCCCATCCGGACATAAAATGAATATTATTTTTCTGTTCGGGATATACATGCTCTGCCAATTCCATTAAAATTTCCCATTCGCTTTTAGTTTCCCCGATTTTATTCCCTTCGATCTGAGGACTGAAAATGATCCGTCTTTCGGTCGTAGTTTCGGTTCCTCCGTCGCGCTGTTCATACCTTGTTTTTGCGGGAAGCAACATTACCGCCTCATTGGGTTCCATCAGCATTTGGTTGGTCAAAATGATGTCCTGATGAATTCGCAGCGGAATTTTACTGATCGCATTTTTGACATAAACGGGATCGGGCAAGACCTCAAGAAAGTTACCGCCAACCTGATACAGAATGTCGATTTTGTTTTCTGCAGCGGCGTCGATCATTTCCACGGCGGTAAGTCCGCGTTGGTCCGGAACTTTGAAACCGTATTTTTCAGATAATGCCGCGGCGCTTTCTGATGTAACAGGTTTGCCGCCTGGAAATACCGTCGCATAGGCGCCAACTTCCGCGCCGCCCTGAACGCCCGAATGGCCGCGAATCGGCATTAATCCGCATCCTTCACGCCCGACAAAACCTTTGGTCAGCCCGAGATTGACGATCGCGCGAACGCTTTCACTGCCGCAGGAATGCTGTGTAATCCCCATGCTCCATACCAACACCGCTCTGTTCGCTTTATGCATGAGGTCCGCAAAATCTTTCATGCGACTGCGGGAAAGGCCGGAATATTTTTCCAGATTTTCCCAGGATTCATTCTCCAAATAATTCTTCAGATCGTCAAAACCTGAGGAATAGTTTTTGATAAAATTGTTATCTAACCAATTCTCTGCGATCATCCATTTGATAACGCCGTTGATAAAAGCAATATCGCCGCCGGTGTGAACGAGAAAAAATTCGTCGGTGATCTTGGTTCCAAATAAAGCGCTTTCGGTTACTGACGGAACCCAATAATTTTCCATCCCGGGTTCACGATAAGGGTTGACGCATACGACTTTCGTGCCGTTCTTTTTTGCATAGTAAAGATATTTCATCGTGACAGGCTGATCGTTTGCCGCATTGGAACCGAAGAAAACAATGAGATCGGTTTTGAACCAATCGGTATAACTGCACGTCGTCGCCGCTGCGCCAATTGTTGATTTCAGAGCAACCGTACTCGGAGAATGACAGATGCGGGCGGAATTATCCACGTTATTCGTTCCGAGAAAACGCGCCACTTTTTGCGCAACGTAGTACACTTCATTGGTAATACCGCGTGACGTGAGATAAAATGCAAGACGTTTTGGATCGGTCAAACGAATTTTTTCAGCAATATGCTCGTACGCCTGATTCCATGAAATTCGCGTAAATCCCTTTTCGCCTTTTTTCCGGATCATAGGGTACGGCAGACGTCCGAGTTCGCGTAACTCCCTATTATCCATTTTCTTCAATTTTTCCACATCTTTCAATATCGCGTGATCCAATGGCGGGGCAGTGTTCAGCCGGAGTAATTGTAATCTGACCATGCACAAATGCGTGCTTTCGATGGTCCAGTCGTGAAATCCTGCAACTCCCAGAGCGCAGCCGTCGCATACGCCTTGGGAAAGGATGCGCCATGCATAGCGCAGATTACTTCGGTTTTCCCATATGATTTTCGCCATGTCGAGAAAATGATTGGGCTTTGTTTTGCCAATACCGTTGGGAGAAAGACTTACCCATGAACGCGGATGCCAAAGTCTTTTGAGGCTGGAATTGTTGATGCGCTGATCCATGAACACCTTTAAAATAAATGTTCTGCAAGATAAAAGAAATGTCTTCTGAATGGATTAATTGCAGTAAAAGTAGAGAATGCCTTATCTAAATTCCACTGTTATTTCTAAGTAAAAACTGGAGCAGAAACACTAACCACAGAGGCCTCAGTGATCGCAAAGCCACTATGTTTTATGACAATAAAACCTAATATTATTTGAAAATGTTATTAATGTTTTGATGGCGGCACATAAAGAAATGGGTTCTGGACTACTTTAATTCATGATGGATCACAGAATTGAGGTTCTGATCGTAGACGAAATCATTCTTGAAATAAAACCGGCTGAAGCGCTTTTGCCGGTGCACTAAGCCCAAATTATCTCATGCTTAAGACGTCTCGCGCATATAGGATGTCTGCCGCAGCGATAGCAAAGGTGAAATGAGGCGAAGCCCGGGCAACTGGCATGGAGTGAATCATATATCCGCTGGGGTGCGATTGAGCGGTTCATTCCTATTTATTCCTTATTACCATTGTTGAACAGACTACCTTTGTTTCAAGGATATCGTTTTCTTCTTCTTGTTTCTTTATGTAGTTTTCAAAAAGGCTGATTTTCTCGGGATATTTTTCTTTTAATTCATTGCATCTTTTTTTTAGGTTTTCAAGTATATAATCATCTAAATCTTTTATCTCATCATTCTTGATGATTACTTCATCTATTAAGTCCATTCCGGCGTCTGATATTTGTTTCAGAATTACTTCTTTTTTTTGCATTAAAGGATGAATAAAATCACTTCCGTTTTCAATATGGCCATCATCTATAATTATTAGTCCATTTTGTTTTAGAACTTTTGAAAGAATGGACAGCGTTGAAAAATAATTTCCAAATACCGGCCCAATAGCTCCCAAAATAACAATATCAAAATTAAATAATTCTCTGGTTTTTATTCTTATATCATTTACTTCAAATTTACACAGAGAGTCAACCCCAAATTCTTTTGCTTTATGGCCGGCTTCCTCGATAAATTCTTTAATTGCATCAATCCCGTAACAATGGCATTTCAATTTAGCGGCAAGTTTTATTGACACGGCACCTTTACCGCAGCCAAGATCCAATACTTTAAGCGCCGGATATTCCTTTGCATGCTTTCTAACAAGATCAATGATAATTTCGGGAGACGCCCCAATTTCCCAAACATCTTGCAATATGTAGGGCAAATAAGGGAATAGTTCAATTTCAGAACCATCCATTGCCGTTACGACACTTTTTTCTAAAGTGTTCACACAAACTTCTTCTTTCTTTGGTTCTCTCTTTTGTACAACTTGCGGATAAACGACTTGGGATATCAAATAATTTCAAAGTTGCTTTGCGGGTTAAATCGATTTACAAATAGTTATTAACCTTGTCGGCTAATTTCCTAGAATATAAGTTTACGAATCGATAAGCCACAACGTAGTTTGAGGATGTGAAATAAATTCCGAGCCCTGATCTCCGACCAGAACCATTTCCTCGACCGTTGCCACGCCGTAACCTTCAACGGTCAAGCGCGGTTCGATCGTAAATACCATGCCCTTTTCGATCAATTGAAATGGCTTCTGCGCATATTTCTCCCAAGCCGGCCCAAGTAACGCCGTGCCGTCATGCGCAAAGCGGCCAACCTGATGGCCGAGGCCGTGCGGAAATTCCGCATATCCGCTTTTTCCGATGTGTTGACGCGCAATTTTGTCAACCTCCACGCCCATCACGCCGGACTTTAGCGCGAGGCGCGCTAATTCGATGGACTGAACAATCGTGTCGAATCCTTTTTGTACCGGCTCAGGCGCGCGCGTTTCGCCTTTTTTTAGAATATAAAATGTCCTTTGAAGATCGGAGCAATAGTGATTGAACTTAACGCCGAAATCAATATTCAGAACATGGCCGGGCCTTACAACACGTTCCGTCGGATGGTAATGTGCCCCGGCATGATCCGGCCCTGTAAAAACCGAAGGACAGGTTTTTTCATCCCAAGCCAGATCAAGATGTTGCTGCCTAACTTTTTCTTTCATAAAGTCCGCAATTTCTTTTTCCGTCACGCCGGGTTTTATAAATCTAGCCGCATCGTCAAGTATACTTTCAGCTTTAACTATGGCTTCCTTGATTAATTTAATCTCCGCTGCTGTCTTCCTTTGCCTCAACGCTGAAATAATTTTCTCCGCCGGTATCAATAGGTTTTCGTAACCCGCTTCTGATAAGAATTCGAACAACGTTAAATACATCCCGTGCGTGAGTCCGTCGCAGATTTCGCTTCCTTTAGAATAGTTTGCGGCGATAGAAGAAGGATTAATTTTTCTTATAGTCTCGATAAAATGGCTCCTTATTCCTTCGACGTAGCCGATCACTTCGTCGTACGCTCCAAGGTCTTCGACAGATTTTTTATCATATTGGCCCACGATCGCGTACGTATTGCCTGACGAGGTTATAATGAACATCGAATGCCAGGTAACATCGCCGTTAGTCAGGAACGGAAGCGTCGGGTCCCCGTTCAATGCGCTTTCACGCGTAAACGTGATCCAGCAATCGATTTTGAATTCTTTTAGTATCGCTTTCGCCTGGTTAACTTTTTCCTGAGTCAACATTGTTGTATCCTCTCTGAAATCACATTATCATTAAATCGTCAAGCCTTATTCAAAACCGGTTCGGTTTCAATTGTGAAATGTCCACCGTGGTTTTTTCGCTCGACACTATTTCCGATATTAATTTACCGGTGATCGGCGCGAGAGTAATGCCCAGCATGGCGTGGCCGGTAGCGGCGATCAAATTACTTATCGTCTTAAATCTTCCGATGAACGGCAATCCATCGGGCGAACACGGTCTCAATCCCGCCCAGGCTTCTTTCGTATTCACTGTATGTAAACGCATATCATCGAGATAAGCCGGAACGGCATTCAATATCGCCTTAACGCGGCGTTCATTGATCGTTAGATTGATTGTGCTGAGTTCAAGTGTGCCTCCAAATCGCAGCGCGCCGCCCATGGGCGTGATTGCAACGCGGGCCTCAGTGAGAATAAAAGGGATCTTGGGAAGATGCACAGGCTGTTTAACCGTAACGCTGTATCCCTTTCCCGGCTGAACTGAAATATTGAGCGATAGTTTTTTCATAAGCAATGGTGACCATGATCCGTTTGCTAAAATAAATTCTTTCCCGCCTATTTTTCCATTTTGCGTAACGACCGACGTGATCCGATGTTGTTTTTTCTCAAAACCAATCACTTCGGTCTGGGAAAAAAAGGCAACGCCGTTCTTCTTTGCCAGTTCTGCCATCGCATTAACAAATTGGTCAGGAATCAAATGCCCGTCATCCGGAAAATATAATCCTCCACGGGAAAGAATTTTCACGTTCGGCTCTAATTTATTAAGTTCGTCATTGTTGAGCAGACGAGCCTCGACGCCGACTTCTTCTGCGAGATGCGCTTCATGCCGATTCGCTTTTTCACCGGCGACGGTGTTATGCAGCATCAGCAGCCCCCGATGTTGAAATCCATACGATATTTTTTCTTCCGCATTGATCTTTTTAAATAACTGTAAACTCTCATGGGTCAGGTCATACAATACCGGAATACCACGTCGCATTTTCTTTTCATTACATGCCCTGAAATAACGCCATAACCATTTTAGTAATTCACTATCCAAACGCGGATGAATGTAAAACGGGCTCTCCGGATTGAACATCCATTTCAAGCCCTTGGCCACCATGCCCGGCGCAGCCAGCGGAACAAAGTGGCTCGGGCTGATTAAACCGGCATTGCCAAATGAGCAGGAACTTTCCTTACCAATTTCGCTTTTTTCTATGACCGCAACGCTCAATCCGTTCTTACTAATATAATAAGCTGAGCAAATTCCAATGGCCCCGCCGCCGATGATAATCACATCAAATTTCTGTTCCATCTGAAATACTCCGATTCAATAAAAATATTATATCACCTGAAATCCATTTGCATATGGATCCTCGTCGTCTATAAAAATGGTGCTGTATCCCGTGACATACGCCCATCCTTCGATACTGGGAATGATCGCATCATAGTTGCCCAACTTGGTTGCAGATTCAATGCGCCCGCGGAACAGGCTTCCGATAATACTCTCATGTACAAACGTGTCTCCAACTTTCAGTTTTCCTTGCGCTGCCCACTGCGCCATGCGGGACGAAGTGCCTGTTCCACAGGGAGAACGGTCAATTGCCTTTTCGCCGTAGAATACGGCATTTCGCGCATGGGCTTCGGGATGCATCGGCGCGCCGGTCCATTCAATGTGCGAACATTTATTTATTGTCGGGTTTTCGGGATGAACGAATGTGTATTTCTCATTGATACGTTTTCGTACCACCGGACTCCAGCGAATCAGATCACCCGCTGAATAATGTTCAATCCCCTTGAAATTCTTCTGCGGATCAATGATCGCATAAAAATTTCCGCCGTATGCAACGTCCAGTGTGATGTCACCTATTTCCGGACATTCGACGGTAAGTCCTTTTGAATGAAGAAACGAGGGCACATTGACAATCCGAACTGATTTGACTTTATTTTCTTCCATAGTATAATACGCATCAACAATTCCAGCCGGAACTTCCAGCCGCAATTTGCCGGGCGTCTTGGGTGTAACGAGGCGCTGCTCGATTATCGCAGTAACGGTTCCAATCGTTCCGTGTCCGCACATCGGTAAACAGCCGCTGGTTTCGATAAACAAAATTCCACAATCCGTATCGGCCAGGGTAGAAGGATACAAAATACTTCCCGACATCATATCGTGTCCGCGTGGTTCAAACATCAGAGCGGTTCTAATCCAGTCATAGTCTTTCATAAAATGAAGCCGGCGTTCATTCATGTTGTTCCCATCTAATATCGGCCCTCCGCTGGTCACAACGCGCACCGGGTTCCCGCACGTATGCGCATCAACACATGAAAAAGTTTTTTTTGACATAAAGATATTCAGTTATAGGTTCAAGGTCACAGTGTTACTTATCAATCGCCTCACGCGTGAGTCTTTCAAGATAATCCATTAAGTCATCCGATCCTGCAACGGCCTTTTGTTCATCATTATCTGCAATCGCCCGCATGATGGCGCCATGAAGTTTTGCGGATTCGGAGAGATCCTCATCCTGATGAAACCGGTACCAAAATCGCCGGCAATGCGCGCGAAGGGGCGAACAGGCTTCCGCCGCGAAAGGATTTCGGCAAGCATCTCCCAAAATATGATCAAACTCATGATCAATATGAATAAAGGAATTCAGATTTTTCTGTTGAGCGGCGGATTCGATCTGCGCGGCAAATTCAGATAACGTTTTTCTTTGTTCTGCCGTCGCTCGTCGTGTGGCCTTGGAAACAATGATACGTTCCAGTGCGCGCCGCGTCTCTAACAGCGCAAGATGATCGGTAATATGAATTTCGCTGACAATAATTCCTTTGCGCGGAAGCGTTTCAACGAGGTGCTCCGATGCAAGGCGCAGCAACGCCTCACGAATCGGTGTGCGGCCAATTCCAATCTCCCCCATTAACTCAGACTCTGAAATCACACTGCCGGGCTTGAGTTTAAGCGTCACGATCATTTCTTCGATAAGATCGTAAGCCTGATTGGATAATGTGGTTGTATTATTCACTTGATAAGTGTTGTGTGAATCGCCGACCCAACGGTAATCTTTCCTCCTTGAAAAGGAGTTAGGGGGATTATTCTCTTTACGGGTTCACGCCATCGTATAAGTTGTTTTCACGGTCGTATAAAACTCCTTTGCATAGGAACCTTGTTCACGGCTTCCGTAACTTGATCCTTTACGCCCGCCGAATGGAACGTGATAGTCGATTCCGGCCGTCGGCAAATTGATCATAATCATACCGGCCTGCGCATGCTGTTTGAAATGATTGGCGAACTTCAGCGATTGCGTACAAATACCGGAGGTCAAACCAAATGGCGTATCATTGGCCATCGTAAGCGCTTCGTCGTAATTCTTTGCGCGTATCACCGTGGCGACAGGACCGAAAATTTCATCGCGATTGATCTGCATCGCATTGTTTGTTTCAGTAAACAACGCTGGCCCAAAATAGAACCCGTCTTTTTCGCGCTTCAGACGTTCTCCGCCAAAAACTAATTTTGACCCTTCTTTTTTTCCTATGTCAACGTATTCCAGATTTTTTGCTAGTTGCGATGCATCCACCACCGGCCCGATATCCGTTCCACTCGTAAGCGCATCGTCAATTTTTAGTTTTTTCATTCGCTCGATCATGGCTTGAACAAATTTGTCATGAATCCCTTCCGTTACGATCAATCGGCTTGACGCCGTGCAGCGCTGTCCGGTGGAATAATACGATCCTTGAATAGCCGCATTTACGGCAACATCCAAATCGGCATCGTCCAGAATGACCAGCGGATTCTTACCGCCCATTTCCAGTTGAATTTTTGCCATACGCTGTACGCATTTGGCGGCAATGGTTCTGCCGACTTCAACTGAGCCGGTGAAACTAATCCCTGCCACATCCGGATGATTCACCAATGCATTGCCGACAACCGTTCCACTTCCCTTGACCATATTGAAAACGCCCTTGGGCAGGCCGGAACGTGAAATAATTTCCGACAGCGCCCATGCACTGCCGGGAACGAGTTCCGCCGGCTTGAACACAACGCAATTTCCAAACGCGAGCGCCGGAGCGATCTTCCAGGCGGGAATGGCTATCGGAAAATTCCACGGCACGATCAAGCCGACTACCCCGATAGGCTCACGAACGGTATCCACGATCACATTCGGACGAACGGACGGAATATAATCGCCGGAATTTCGCAGCGCTTCACCGGCAAAAAATTTAAAAATATTTCCAGCGCGATTGACTTCACCGACAGCTTCCGGCAAGGTCTTGCCTTCTTCACGAGCGAGTAATCGCCCAAGCTCGTCCTGCCGCGCCAGAATTTCGCTCCCTATAAAATCCAGCGCGTTAAATCTCTGCTGCGGCGTGCTGTACGCCCAGCCGGGAAATGCTGTTTTGGCGGCCTTTACAGCCAGTTCAACGTGAGAGGCATCGCCTTCGGAATACATACCGATCGTATCCTGAATATTCGAAGGGTTGATATTCGCCTTCACGCTCGAACCTTCAACCCATTCGCCATTGATAAATAATTTTTTTGTTTCCATGATTTTTTTAAGTTAATAAATATTATTATAAAGTTACCCGTCGTTCCCCGCCTTCACAAGGCGGGGAAGACAAAGGGCGGTTCACACCCTCGGCAAACCCGGCCTACTCGCCATTGCCGTCTTGACGATCTGTTCCACTTTCGCCCGCTCTTCGCCGATCAACGTCAACCGCGGCGGACGAACACGTTCCGATCCCACGCCAACAAGTTCTTCGACCAATTTAATATTTTGTACGAATTTATTCGAAACATCCAGATGCAGCAGCGGCATGAACCATCGGTAGATCGGCAGCGCTTCCTGTATTCGTCCTGCCTTGACCAATTCGTATAACACCACTGTCTCCCGAGGAAACGCGCACACAAGTCCCGCAAGCCAACCGCTGGCGCCCAACACTAAACTTTCCAACGCCAGATCGTCAACGCCGCAAAATATTTGGTATCGGTTTCCTGTCAAGTTGATAATATCGGTGAGTCGGCGAATATTATCCGAGGATTCTTTGATTGCGACGAACTTCGGCTCGTCGGCCATTTCAGCGAACATCTCCGGCGTGATGTCAACTTTATACGCCACAGGATTATTATAGATCATGATTGGCTTATCGGTCGCTTTGGCTATCGTGCGGTAATGTGTGATCGTTTCGCGTTTGTCGGACGGATATGGAATCGCAGGCAGAACCATGAAGCCGTCAACGCCCAGTTTCGCCGCCTGTTCCGCGTACTCGCACGCTTTGGCCGTTGAAGTTTCTGCCACGCAGGAAAGTACCGGAACTTTTTTATTCGCCGCTGCGATTGTCGTTTTGACAACATCCAATTTTTCCTGTTGCGACAAGGTCATATTCTCTCCAAGCGATCCCATTACAACAATGCCATGAACGCCGGCGTCCAATTGAAATTGAATATGCTTTTCCATGGCTGAAAAATCTATGGAATGATCTTTCTTAAATTTAGTCGTCAGCGCAGGAAAAATTCCTTCCCACATTTTATACATAACCCATCTCCATTAAAAACAGGGCAATTTAAATTTATATACTTGTAATATATTACAAAAATATTTAATGTCAAGTGCAAAAAATACTTTTGGTTGAATGGAACGGAAGAAATAACGGCGGATTTATGGTCGCTAGCGGTTGTGCCAAAGCAAAAAAATACCCCCTGTCATTAGCTAAACCGATAAGGTTTCTCAAACCTTATCGGTTTGAAATCCTCATCCGGATAAAATAAACGAGCAGCAAGCCCGTTCCTATCGCCGTTACAACAAGCGACGCAGACGGTGTAACAAAGTACCAGATCAAGCCGGCGATGGAACTTGCGAGCATAGTGAAAATGCTGTTGAATGCCGAGTACGTTCCGATTGCAGTAGCGGTATCTTTTTTATCACAAATATTGCTTATCCACGCTTTGGTAATTCCCTCCGTTCCTGCCGCATATAGGCCATACAGGAAGAACAGAAAATAAAACATATACAGATCGTGATTGAATGCCATGCCCGTGTAAACGATCCCGAAAAGCAAAAGCCCGATCATAAACGTTTTTCGAAAACCGATACGGTCGCCCAGAATGCCCATGGGATAGGAGGCCAACGCATAAACCAAATTGTAAAATACATAAACGGAAATGACATGCGCATCGTCAAAACCGCGATGTTTGATCATCAGCAGCAAAAAAATATCGGAACTGTTGATCAAAGCGAATGTTAACAGGCCGAATAATAATTGACGATACGCGGGTGGACTTTCTTTCCAATAGTGAAGAAAAGAGAATAACGAATTCGCCGCGACGCGTTTGGGTTGAATTTTTTTTTCTTTGATCAGCGCCGTTAGCGTGATAGCGCATACGCCCGGAACAAAGGCGACAAAAAATAGTATCCGATAATTCTCAGGATAGACTTGAAGAAATGCCAATGCGGTCAGCGGCCCCAAAACCGCGCCCATGGTGTCAAAGGCGCGATGAAACCCAAACACTTTTCCTCTATGCTCCGGCACCGTTTCATCCGAAAGCAACGCATCGCGCGCGCCGGTGCGAATACCTTTGCCCAGCCGATCCGTCGTCCGTGCAAACAAAACCCATAAAGGATTAATGAACGCCGCCATCATGGGTTTGGATATCGCGCTTAAAGTATAACCAAGTTGTACGAACGGAACTCTTTTCCCGACCGTATCAGAAAGTTTTCCGAAATAGCCTTTACTTAAACCGGCAGTAGCTTCCGCAATCCCTTCCAGTATGCCGATCCAGATGGCCGAAAAACCGATACTTTGCAGGTACATCGGCATCACCGGATACAGCATCTCGCTGGCGAAATCCGTGAACAGACTTACCAACGACAATATCCAGATTGTGCGGGTAATGAATTTCATTATTCAATTCTTTCCAACCGCCCCCACATTCGTTAATCAATAAACTTCAAAAAGTACGACCCCCGCCTTGTCAAGGTGTACAGACCGGAGAGATAGGTAACAAGTGTTCGGGGACATAGGTAACGGTTGTTTGTTTAAACATGTGTTAATTCGTATTATCATTCAAGTCAATTTCTGAGATTTTGTAATGCATGAAGAATACATCAAAGATGTCATCGGTTTTTGATGGCCTAATCGCGACAGGAAAGCTACGAAAGGCTTTGCCGATTTTGAATACCCGATTACGAAAATAGATTTCCCCGTTGATCTGAACTTTTCGTATTTGATCGGAAGATTCATATTCGATTGCCGGAAGTGATTCCGGAAATGTTCTTTGACTTATTTGATAACGACTGGCTGGGACATTACCTCCGAGAGCTTCATGCGGACGTTCAAGGTTGTAGATCGTTCGCCATTGATCAAAATGTTTCTGGCAATCCATGAGCGTCTGAAAACGGTGTCCGGTAATTGCTTCCGCTTTTAGGGTGCGGTGAAAACGTTCGTCTTTGCCCATGGTTTGAGGATGACGTGGGCGTGAGTGACTAACAATGACTCCCAAACGCATGAGCCAGACATTTAGTCCGGTGTAGCTTTCACAGTCTAAAGTACCCCATGGTGAACCGTTATCAGTGATAATACAGACGGGTAAACCATAGCGGCGGAACACGACGCTCAAATGCCCTTGGACAGTATCTCGGGTCTGATTGGCACAAGCATACAGCCCGAGATTAAAACGAGAATGGTCATCTAAAATGGTCAAAGGATGACATGGTTCCGTTCCAATTGGGAAATGACCTTTGAAATCCATCTGCCATAAGTCGTTGGAAGAAGAGGCTTCAAAGCGTTGCCAGGCTTTGTGTTTTAGAGATTCCGAAGGATTGATGAATCCGTGGCGATGCAGGATTGAGGTAATGGTGCTTACACTGGGCCAATAACCACCTTTGGTAGTTTCCAGTCGTTTGCGGAGTTTACGAGCACCCCAGGCCGGATGATTCTGACGTAATCGAACGATGGCTTCTTCGATCTCTGGTGGAGTCTGATTGGGGCTACTATGTGGACGCCGGGACAAATTCATCAAGGCTTCTGGTCCTTCGCTTTGATAACGATGAAGCCATTTGTAACCTGTTTTAGTGCTAATGTCGTAACGCCGACACAATGAAAGCATACAAACGTCCTCTTGGGAGGCTAAATAAATAAATTCACTACGTAGAGACATGAGGTTAACTTCTTTCCATGGCATGATTATTTCTCCTTTGATAAACAATCATACCAATTTAAGTGTTACCTATGTCTCCGAACAACCATTACCCATGTTCCCAGTCTGTACACAAGGCGGGGGAAACAGAGGGCGGTTGACAAAAATTTATAATATCCTTACGCCAAATTTCCTCTTGGAAAACCCGGCAGTTGTGGTACCTTGCTCGCCTGATGCAAATGTCGTTCCTGATGAGTCACGAGTATGGAAAAACATTCACCTAAGCTGAACTTAACATGGGAATGCACCTGTGAGTAAAGTTTAATCGTATTAATATCCCATCCATCGCATTTTTTTATCAAAACTGATAGCTCCTGTTCATGAAGGATGAAATCTTCCAATATTTTTTTTCCTTCGGTTCTAGCCGAAGGTCTAAAAGCAAGCGGCGTTTTAAATTTTAATAGGAAGCCCGGCCGTTGTGCATAGATGAAAAATCTTGCGATAAATCCGGGATGATACGGTTTCTTCTCCGTGAATGCTCCCGTGATCGTCTGATCAATGGCCTTTTTTATGTTTTTAAAATACTGTTGATCGGAAATGATAATGTGATCAATACATTGCGCTATGCTCCAAGTCGACTCTTCCGGTTTCCAATTCAACTGCGTCGGAGTAAACATGGAAAACAAACGACGCACTTCTTCAGAGTGATTCTCAAGCTGATGGCTCAGATTGTGCAGATATGCATTTTTTAATTCCGCCATAAATTACACCTCATCTCACTTATTAAATATCTTTCCCGGGGTCCGCCGGACAATTGAATCGTCCCTTACAACAAATTACTCGCAAGTTCCGCCAACGCGCTGCGCTCGCCCTTCACAAGATTCACATGCGCAAAAAGTTCCTGCCCTTTCATTCGGTCGACCAGATACGTAAGCCCGTTGGATTGGCTGTCGAGATAGGGCGAATCGATCTGATAAATATCGCCGACAAAAACCATTTTCGCGCCTTCGCCCGCGCGCGTAATGATCGTTTTGATCTCGTGAGGAGTCAGGTTTTGAGCTTCATCAACAATGAAAAATATTTTGTCCAAACTGCGTCCGCGGATATAAGCCAGCGGCGCGATCACGAGTTTCTCTTTTTCAACCATTTCCGCAATGCGGGAATGTTCGGAGCTCTCGGTCGGATATTTATGCTTGATCACAGATAAATTATCCCACAAGGGCTGCATATACGGATCAAGTTTTTCGTGAATGTCCCCGGGCAAATAACCCATGTCCCGATTACTGAGAGGAACAACCGGCCGAGCGAGATAAATCTGACTGTAATTTTGTCGTTGTTGCAGAGCCGCCGCTAAAGCCAGCAGCGTTTTGCCCGTTCCTGCTTTGCCGGTGAGCGTGACAACCG
>JAEUSK010000061.1 GCA_016787925.1 bacterium
ACGTTTAATCTCACGACTGCTCATTTTCAAAATGTCCTCTCCTGACATACTCAACCTCCCATCAAATGAGAGTAATAGTACGCCTTAAATCAGGACATTTCTACTTTGGCTAAATAGGACATTATCACTTTGGTAGGACAGTTTTTTAATTAATATAAGACAGAATTAGTGTTATCAAAAATACAATTGAGTGTTTTCCGTCATAAAAAAAATGATGATTTCTCGTTGTGCTGTATGTATCAGAGAACTTTAGCTTGATAATCTTCACATATAACTTTATTTTAAATAAATTTTTGTCTTCACTATATCTAACTTCTTTCGGTGAGAATATGAAACGCTTATTCCTGTTGCTGCTATCTGTGGTCACTGTAAATTCCGTTTATGGGCAAATCGGAGCGATAGCCCCTTATCATACGCATAATAATTTCCAACTCGCCTCACCCGGAGCGATGGGCGTAGGTCTTTACGGATATGACAATCCGGCCATGCTTAATTACTTGCATCAACCCGACCTTATGTTCACATGGAATTCAAACGCCGGTTACCTTCAGGCGCCATGGAATAATCCGCGCCAATGGGGCCTGTTTATGGCAGTTCCCCATCTTGGTTTTGGTGTCATTCACACCAAGCTTCCAAATTCTGTTTTTTCGATCAACGAATACCGGATTTCTTTGGGATTTGGTGATAAGTCATTCAGTTCCGGATTCGGTTACGGTTGGTCAACCGGAGACCGCAGCGTATTCAAAAGACAAAATGTATTTACGTCCGGCATGCTTATTCGACCGATACGTTATGCTTCGTTAGGATTGGCCGGTTCGTGGGCAACGTCCGGCGGAACGAAAGAAGGCGTTGTGGATCTAGCGATTCGTCCACTTGGAACAGAGTTGATCACGCTTTTCACCGATTATGCCATTCAAAACAAGAATCCTAATGATAAAAGCACATGGAGCGCCGGCGCAGCAGTTGAAGCGTTGCCGGGCATACGATTGACGGGAAGATATTTTGACAGTAAGGTCTTCACTCTTGGCGTGCAAGTCAGCCTGGGTCATGCAGGTTTCAGCGCGCAATCGAATTACGATAAGTCCGGCGGACAGAATTACAGCACTTATGCTGTCCGGCTCGGCGCGTATGACCGGAATATGTTGCGGAAAACCGTTCAGGAAAAGAAAAAATATGTTGAAATGAATTTGCTTGGACCGATTCGGTATCAGAAATATGTGTGGTTTGATAAATCCAATACGCTTACAGGGCTGCTCAAAACCATCGAGGCGGCAAAGAACGACCCTGCCGTTGCGGGCCTCGCAATCAATATTTCCGGAATGGATGTCAATCGGGAGCTTTCGTGGGAACTGCGCGAAAAGCTGAAAGATTTCAAAACCTCCGGGAAACGTGTGATGGTATATATCGACCGCGGCGGCATTGTTGAATATCATTTTGCATCGATCGCCGACAAGATCGTTATGGACCCCGCAGGAATGATTGCCCTTGAAGGCTTCATCATGGGGCGAACTTTTTTGAAGGGCACGTTAGAGAAACTCGGTATCGGGTACGACGAATGGCGTTTTTTTAAATACAAGTCCGCCGCAGAAACATTGACGCGCGAGAACATGTCCGAAGGCGACCGTGAGCAGAGACAGGAATTGCTTAACGATCTGTATGACCTGATTAAAACCGAAATTTGCGACGCGCGAAAAATATCGCCGGAAAAATTTGACGAATTGGTCAACGATTCATTCTTATTCATGCCCAAGGAAGCTTTGTCGATCGGCCTGGTTGATGCCCTGGGGCGTTGGGACGAAGTGAAAAATATGATCAAGAATCTCGAAGGCGAAGAAAAAACGTTCATGCGGTCCCGCGCGCTCGAAGCCTTCATGCTGCCAAAGGACAATTATTGGGGCGAGAAGCCGCGGATCGCTGTTATTTATGCTCTCGGCGAATGTGCGATGGATCAGGGAATTAAAGCACGGAAACTAGTGAAAGTAGTTGAGAAAGCCGCGAATGACCCGCGCATCAAAGCTATCGTATTCCGCGTCGATTCTCCCGGCGGCGACGGCATGGCTTCGGACATTGTTGCCGAGGCTTTGCGCAACGCTAAATCAAAAAAACCGGTGATCGTTTCACAAGGATTTGTTGCTGCGTCCGGCGGCTATTGGCTCTCCATGTATGCCGACACCATCGTGGCTGCGCCGCAAACCATCACCGGTTCCATCGGCGTCATCGGCGGCTGGCTTTATAATAACGGCTTCAAAGAGAAACTGGGCATGACCACCGATTTTGTAAAAGTCGGAAAACATGCCGACCTCGGGTATGGTTTTACTCTGCCGTTTATCGGACTCGGCCTTCCCGACCGCAATATGACCATGGAGGAGCGCGCCAAAGCGGAGTATTTTATCACTTCATTTTACAAAGAATTTGTCACCAAAGTTGCCTCCGGACGAAAAAAGTCGTATGACGAGATTCACACGATCGCCCAAGGGCGTGTTTGGTCGGGTGTTGACGGGAAACGGAAGGGACTAGTTGACGTGCTCGGCGGATTAGAAACGGCAATCGAGATTGCCAAAAGCCGCGCGGGATTGGCGAAAGAATCCGTTCGTATCATCGAGATGCCGAAACCGGATGCATTTGATCCGAATATGTTCATTCCCAAATTTTTCGGCATTGAAGTTCAAAGAAATAAAACTCTTGAACACATAAAATTCCGCCTTGATCATAACGGTGAGCCCATGCCGATTCTTCCGCTGGAAGACATGGAATTGCAGTAGAGAAACTTGAATCAAATGAGCGATATACTAAACATATTATCTGAAGCGAAGGCCTTTCTAAATCAACAGGAAGAACTGTACGGAAGCGAAGTATTCATCGAAAGAAAGTCTCATCATCCAAATACTCAACCGAAAGCGGACGTGAAGAAAAAAATAAAAGAACAACACGGGATGGTTAGTGAACCGGCAATGCAAAGACTTGATTCGTTGCCAAGCCTTGACGAATTACAAAAAACCGTTTCCTCCTGCACAAAATGTTCTCTGTGTAAAACGCGTACACAAACGGTCTTCGGTTCCGGCAACAACAGAGCCGTCATCATGTTTATCGGCGAAGCGCCCGGCGCCGATGAAGATGCGCAGGGACTCCCCTTCGTTGGGCGCGCCGGACAATTGCTTACGAAAATGATCGAAGAGCCTCGATCGCTGGGTTTGCCGCGCAGCGAGGTATATATCGCCAATATTCTCAAGTGCCGCCCGCCGGAAAACCGCAAGCCTCAATCTCAGGAAATAACGCAGTGTGAACCTTATCTCATCGCGCAAATCGAAAACATCAAACCGAAAATCATTTGCGCGCTGGGTGCGACGGCGGCCAATACCCTCCTGAATAATACCCTATCCATGGGCGCCATGCGTGGGCAGACCTATGATTATCACGGGACGCCATTGCTAGTGACCTATCATCCGGCGGCGCTTTTGCGTAATCCTAACTGGAAGCAACCCGCGTGGGAAGACATGCTGCGCCTACGCGCGATATACGAGGAGACCAAAAAATAATGGCGCGTCAGGAAAAAGGGGTCCATTATCAAACGGCTTTGAAAAACATAAAAAAGGGAGACCTCGCTCTTAATTATTTATTTTACGGCGAAGAATTATTTCTGGCAGACGACCTCATTGATACTATCATTTTCAAGACCTTCAATGCGGAAAAAGACGATTTTAATCTGCATATTTTTTATGGAAAAGAATCCCGCGGTGAAGACATTCTGAACGCAGCGATGAGTTTTCCCATCATGGCCGAGAAAAAAGTAATTATCTTAAAAGACGTAGAGCAACTTGATAAGAACAGTACCGATTCGCTGTCGGACTATTTCAAAAATCCGCACGATTCCACCATCTTTGTTGCAGTAAGCGGGAAAGCCGATTTTCGTAAGAACCCTTTCAAGATTCTTGAGCAGAAAGCCGTCTGCGTTAAACTCGAGAAACTCAGTGACCGCGACATACCGGACTGGATCGAAGCCGGCGTGATGCAGAAGAAAAAAAAAATAGAACCGCGTGCCGCGATGCTGATGGCTGCACGCAGCGACGTCTCTATGCGCGACCTTTACAACCAGATAGAGAAATTGTGCACCTATGTCGGTGCCCGCGACACGATCAACGAAGAAGATATCGAATCCGTGGTCGGCATATCACGCCAGTACAATATTTTCGAATTATGCAATGCCATCGGCATGAAGGATCTGGCACGCGCCCTTACCATTTTCAATCAAATGTACTATTTCGGCGAGCAGCCCGTGGGCATGATCGTGATGCTGCATCGGCAGTTTGTCCTGCTTTGGCAGATATGCGACAAACGCGAAGCCGGACGCCCCCTTAAAGAAATTGAAAATTTCATGATGGCAAACTACCGCATTTATCCTAATTTTTTCCAAAATGATTACTGGCCGCAGGCTCAGAATTTTTCGACGGCCGAAATACAAGAATGTTTTTCCTATCTGCTCGATGCGGACGTTCAACTGAAGTCGAGTTCTGTCAAAAACGATATGATCATGCAAAAAGTTATTTTTCAGCTTATCCGCGGAAACGCCACATGAAGGCGGACGAACCTAAATCCAAAGGAATGATAAAAAAGGAGAGTTTGCGCGAACTCGTTCGCACGCCGCATCTCGTAAAACGAGCGCTTAAAAGTTATCAGAAACTGGCGGATGAAGTCGTCATCAAAAAATTTCAGCAAGGCGACCTCGTGGCGTTTGACGTCATCGTCGCACGTTATAAAGAACAGTTGATCAATTATGTCTATACGTTTGTTGGAGACAAGTCCGATGCCGAAGATATTGTTCAAGACACGTTTGTCAAAATTTACCGCTTCAGACAATCGTATAAGAATATTGCCAAGTTCTCGACGTGGATATACACGGTCGCGGGAAATTTAGCCAAAAGCGAATTACGCAAACGCAAACGCCAGCAATTGTATCCGATTTCCAGTCTAAATAATGGCGATAAGGAATTTGAAGCGGTGGAAACGCGGATCAACTCCGATGAAATGACCGATTCTGCCGTAAAAAAAGAACTGATCAAGAAGGCGATAAAAACGCTGCCGGAGCATTATCGCGTAGTGATTCGAATGCGCGAGATTGATAATATGTCCTATGAAGAAATCGCCGAAGTGACCAAACTTCCGATCGGAACTGTACGGTCACGTATAAGCCGTGCGCGGATACGATTACAAAATAAGCTCAAGTATCTTGTAGAAAAATAATTCGTGAAAGGAAATCATTCTGAAGAATTTGAAAAAGAAGCTTTCGCACATTAACCTAAAAGGCAAAGCGAGTATGGTCAACGTGACTTCCAAGAAAGAAACGTTTCGCACCGCCACGGCCCATGCCCGTATTGCTATGAACACCATCGCTTTTTCGCAAGTCATGGAAAATAGAAACAAAAAGGGAGATGTTCTCAGTACGGCAAATTTGGCGGGAATTATGGCCGCAAAAAAAACTTCCGGGCTTATTCCTCTTTGTCATCCGCTGAACCTGTCACACATTGAATTGAAGTTTATTCCTGATGATGGTTCCTGCAGTATTGAAATCATAGCCCTTTGTGAACTTAGCGGAAAAACCGGTGTCGAAATGGAAGCGCTGACGGCTGTAACCGTTGCTGCATTGACATTATATGATATGTGCAAGGCCGTTGATAAACGTATCGAAATTTCTGAAATCTATTTAATAAAAAAAACCGGCGGGCGGAGCGGTGCGTATTTTCGAAAAACCAAGTAAGGTGTTATTAATTGAATTTGTTACGGTCGCTTTTTTTTATTTTTTTTGCAAACTCCGTTGTATGCCTTTTTGCTCAGGAAAAATTCCTGGGTGAAAGGTACGCATACAAACTTACCTATTTAAGCATCCCGGCTGTAAATATTTATTTATCTGCTCCTGAAATGCTTACTGTCAACGGAAAAAAAGCACTTCATCTTTTGGCCATTGCGCGTACCACTTCGCTTTTCTCAGCTTTTTATACGCTTGAAAACCGCTACCACACGTATATTGACCAGGAAACCGGACTCCCGGTAAAATTTAACAAGACCATTCATCAGCGCACGCTGGAACAGCAAGGCGAAATCTCTTATGATCAGGCAAACCGGCAGGCTGTGTATAACGGCGGCCGATTTACCTCACAAGTTAAAATGTCCATGCCGGAAAATACGCATAACCTTTTTTCAATGATCTATTTTTTGCGGCGGGATAAACTGGAAGTTGGACAAAAATTCAGTTTTAATCTGGATGTGGAGTCGGAACCCTGGACGGCTGAAACACATGTGGATGCTAAAGAAAAAGTCGACGCGGCTGATTCTACATACGATGCGTACAAAGTTTCATTTCAGTTTATTCCGACCAAGGAAGAATTTAAGCGAAAACACACCGATATTCTCACCCGCCGGGTTGCCACCAGTAAAACCCGTCTCTATTTCTGGATCGGCGCAGATCCGCCGTTTCCATTCCTCAAAGTGGAATTCGAAATGTCCCCTTTTAGCGCCTACACCACGATGGTAAAAAATTAAAAATGGCCGTCAAAAGATTATTTGTAAATAGGTCAACTACGGAATATTCGGTCCATAAACTTGTAATACGCTTTTTCGTTTACTGGACATATTTCCGGCATCGTCGAAAGCGCGATGTCATGATTAAAATAAGATTTGTTGGCGCTGAGCTTAAGATAATCTTCTTTAAACTGCCATTCTTTGTGAAGTGCTGGATCCATTTCTTTCGGAAGTTTATTGACATACAAATCAATCAAACTGTGTCCGTAACACGGGCAGGCAAGATATTCTTTGTTGACCTTTTCCAGGTGATTAAGTATCGCTTGTTTATCCAGAACGTACACGTGCCCTACCCGCTTACCGAAGCTGTACCATACTTTTGATGAGAACTGATAATGAGTAAACAGCGGATCCCGCCAGCGAAACTCGATGCAGCGGTCATAACATCCCAAAAAATCCGGATAATGCCTCATCTTATTGACTCCGCAATAATCTGCGGAATTTAGAGCCTTACGGTGTCCCCAATATTGTTTGTAGGATGTATACCAAATC
Source organism: bacterium (assembly GCA_016787925.1). Lineage (GTDB taxonomy): Bacteria > CLD3 > CLD3 > SB21 > SB21 > SB21. Next base: position 7,066 of record JAEUSK010000061.1, read on the forward strand.
TCGAAATCATTTTTGGTGATGTCGTCGCCTTTGAAATTCAATTTCGTGTTTTTCCACATCCCGACGATGTCGTAGATCTCCAAAAATTTTGGAAAATCCGTTTTGAAATAAATCGTACGGTAAAATGTCACGCCGCGCTCGTCTACCAGTTCCGCATAATACGCGTTTTTTTGAGCCAACTCCAGCGCGGCATCCAGTTTGGGCGAGTGAACCAGCTCAAATTCCAGCACCAAATACCATCCACGGTCAACCCAGCGCAATGATTCTTCCGGATTTGATTTCGATTCCGTTTTCTTTTTTTGAGCAAAAGCTTTTTTCATATTCAAACTTCAAAAAAGAAGGCTACCCCCGATATAGGAATAGCCTTCGAAAGCAAGATTGGGCGCTAAAATTATTTCGAGCCTGTCGGTAATTGCAGAGTCATTCCCACAAACGGGGTCACGTAACGTTTAGCCTTGAATCCGTCATTATTCTTATTTTCCACAAAAGTCCACTTATAGTCCACACCTGCCTGAACGACAAACGGACCCGTTTGGTACGCCTGATAGGCCAGAATCATGTGCGCAATGGAACGCTGATCCAACTTAAATGCATCTCCTAGTTTATCAAGATTGGATTTGTCATACGTTCCGCTGATAGTGACTTTCGGAATCAAATCCGGCGCCGCCATTCCGAGGTGTACGATAGCGCCGTTCGTTTTCTTTAAATTATCCGGAATGGACATGCCGCCAATCACCTGGATCTTGCCGATGAGATTGGCAAAAAGTTCGCCATACGTTCCCTGCCTACCTTGTGAATAAACTAAAGCGAGGGCCTTTGGTGAGCCATTGATCTTGCCGATTTCATAGGTTGCATCAAAATATTGCGGCAAGAAATTATCACTGTAAATACGTCTCTCGATCTTTGCGTTCAGTGTGAATACGTCGGCGACGAAATTAAATTTGAAATTCACGCCCATCGCAAACCCTTTGCCGGCGCCATAAGATGAATTTAGCGTATCTTTAGCGTATTGAGCCAACTTGTCGTTTTTCAAAATCGCGGCATATTCCATATAGGGCGTTATCTTCAAAAAAGAAGTTTCAACCACGCTTACGCCAACATCCGCGCCAACTTCCGTGATGTTATACAACGCATCATTATCCCGGTCGGTGATATAGGTGACGCCGAATTCCGTTGTTTTCAAAATAGGCATATCGGTTGTTTTGAGGGGGCGCACGTACGGACGCATACCAAAAACAGCAAATCGATTGAAATCGCTATAGACTGCCTCCAAGCCAAAACGTAAATCGTAGTTCAGGTCAATATTTGCGCCGATTTTTCTTTTGTCAAAACTGACCGCGTTTGTAAAATTATGCATGATCAATCCGTAGCCGAGCGATGTGCCGGTGATATCTCCAATACGAACGTAAACGGGATCTTCGTGTTTGACCCCATAGCGAATGTAACGAATCACGCGTAAGGCACCGATACCGCCTTGGTATTCGTCCTTACGAAATTTACCGTCCGTACTGAATGTCAGCGGTACGTCCAATCCAACGCCGAATTTCCCAAAAGCCAGCTCGGGCTGCAATCGCATGCTTATGTAGGTTTTTCCTCCAATGGTTGTCGTCCCGATCGGAACTGTCACCTGATTTCCACCCATATTTTCACCAAATCCCTGAGCATGTAATGAGAAACCAAATAAAAACAACATCCCAAATGCAATACGACATGAATATCTGAACATAATTCCTCCTAAAAAATTAATTATTCAGTAAGTTGTATACATGACCAATTGACGGTAAAGGTAAAATGATAGCCCCATAAAAGCAATAAATTTTAAATAGTTAAACGCTTATCTTGTTTCTTTGTACAATA
>JAEUSK010000066.1 GCA_016787925.1 bacterium
ACGAAGAACATCATCTTATTGGCTAAGGCGTATGATGAGTATCACTTGTTTCAATATGCGAGTTGCATCACATCCATACAGCAGATAGACAACACCTTTACTGCGAATGTGAATGATCCGGCAATTGCGCAGATACTCATAGCTAAACTGAATCTTCTGAGCGGCACCGGAAGTTAAGGCGAAACCACAAGAACGGTTAGATGGCACACGATTGTTTCAGTGAGTGAAACAATCACAATTATCAGCGTCCCGTGGATAAGTTCACCGCTTATTTACGGGACGTTTTGATTATTTATTACAAGACTTTATTCTTTCAACTTCACTTTTGAAAGCCGTTGGCGCGCCTCATTGACCGACGCTAAATAACCGGGATTATCATTCAGGAATTGAGCCGATTTTTCATACAGGCGAGCCGCTTCATGCGCCTGCATCAGCTTTTCTGCAACAAAGCCCCTTGCAAAAAATAATCGTCCGTAGTATGTCTTAAAAAATGTCGCCATTCGGTCTAACGGAACTGACTCGTCGAAAAAACGCCTGAACCTCAGCGAATCGTCATTCAGCGGAGTTAAATCATTAATTTCTTTTCTGAGTTTTACCGCTGCGATTACGGATTCTTTAAAGTACTTTTCCGCAACTCCCGTGGGAGGATCGTAAGTCAGAAAAACGCCGTTACCGTCGGCATAAGACTGATCAATAAGAGCATTAATCATGGCGATATATTTGGATTGAATAAAATTGCCGTCAAATTTTTCCTTATTCTCAAATGGTTTGACCGCTTCAAGAAAATCAGCAACCTCATTTTCCGCACGCGACATGAGTTTCGCGTGATGGATTTGCAGGCTGTGAATATACCAGCTTCTGCGAAGGAGTTCCTGGTCAACCACCGTGACATCGGTTCGTTTCTTTTCAACGTATTGGTAATAATTAAATGGAAAAATGAACGGATCCCAGTTTACAAAAACCACCGCATTGTTCGGTACAACGCTAAATAGGTTGTCAACGTAGTCTTCAGTGAATACATATTGGCTCATGTCGACTTTTCTGTAATTTGCATACGCTAACACCAGTGGCAGCAAAACAATCGCTGGAACGGCAGTAACGATAAATTTACTCTGCTGCAGTAATCTATATGCGATATAATACACTCCAATGACCATTAAGATGGCTATCATAAGATATGACGGAATATAAAAGACGGAAACCAGCGCTTTGTTTTCTGCATTAACCGCCGGGTTTCCGGTTATTACGTCAAAATTGGTCAGGAATGTTGTAAGCGGCCCGGTAAAAATAAGGAATGTGAGCGCGAAATAGAAATAATTTCTATTATTTTTGAAGAGCGCCCACATTGCAATCACGGCCAGACAAAGAATTGCAGGCCACCACTGTTCAAGTATCATATTACCGTATGCGGATAGTTGCGATAGAAATTTCTTCAAAGTCTGGGTGTCGCCGAGTTGATACTGATGGCGCATAATAACGCGGAAGAAATTAGTCAGTGTTTCCGGGTTGCCCCAATCCATTTGCGGGTCACGAGCGGAAGCAATCGGTAAATAGGCATACGGAAGAAGTCCGGCTAGCATGCATCCGGCGCCCCTAAACAGTCTAGCCACATTTAGAATAAATTTACTGTCAGTGATCAGAACGTAAATGATCAGAACCGGTATCATCAAGACAAAAGTAGGGTGATTGCTCAAAGCCAAACCGATGACAAAACAAATAGCGTAAAAGTACTTGGTCCGACTCCGCGACTCCGACTGCCGGCTCCACAACAATGTCATGGTCAACACGAGCGACACAAAAAAAGTATTAAGTCCGTACACTTCCGTAATGATGGACTGCTCCCAGTTTTCGTAGGATGTCGCAGCAAAAAGACCGGCGGAGAGTGCACAAGCATATTTCAATAACACGAAATAATATGCTGCGGGCGAAAAGGATTTGTTGTTTCCGGTTTTGTCATCAAACGTATTTTCGATTAATAGGACGGTTGTCCAGGTGATGAACATAGCCCCTAGTGCTGAGAAAAAAGCCGACATGAGATTAACTCGATAGGCAACAGTGCCGAAAGGCAGGTAGGTAAAGACATGTCCAAGCATCGTGAAAAGCGGATATCCAGGTTCATGCGGTACACCCAAAAGATAGGCTGCGGCAGTAAGTTCTCCGCTATCCTCAAATGTGACCGTAGGAGCCAATGTCACAAGGTACAAGACAAAACTGATGATGGCAGACGATGCTAATACAGCTGTAAAAAAAGTTCGGGTCACCACGGGTGTTTCGGTTTGCCGACGATCCTGATTCAGTGTTTTGTTTTTTCTCATGACGGATAAACATAATCACCGTGATTCAGATAGTCAAAGCGAAAATGTCAAAGTATTGCACGGGCGTTTTCATCGGATTGATATTAATACACGCTGTCCGTAAACATGCACTATATGTGAATTTCGTAACAACTCTAAATTTTGACTGAATAAAATCGGTTGACAACGCGTATCGTTTTAACTAATTTGCCATGTAAAATTCCCCTTATTCTCAATTTCATTATTGCAACGATCCGCCTTACAATCAATTTAGGATCGTTTTAGGTGTGGCTCACTACACACTAACGAGTGAAATAAATTACCTGATATGTAATTTACTTTGTTCTCGAACCCAACGTAATAAAAATTTTATAGACCACATTGCTCACTTTACCAGCGGAGTCATACATGAACGGGTTGTTACGATTCTTCCAAATGCTTTTTTCAATTTTCAATGCAAACAATCATCCCCAAACGTTCATTATTTCAAGGATGAAGCTTGCCCGCGTGTTTATCCGCATAACCATGACCGCAGCGGTTATGGGATTGACGGCACCGGGAAATGTGTCGGCGCAATGGTCGACCAGTCCGACAGTCAATAATGCAGTGTCTGCTACAACCGGCGATCAGAAGCTTCCGCAGGCTGTCAGCGACGGCAGCGGCGGCACGATCATTGTTTGGGAAGACGGCCGAAGCGGCCAGTCCGATATTTATGCTCAAAGACTTAATTCCAGTGGTGTTCCGCAATGGACAGCCAATGGAATTGTCATTTGTAATGCGGGTAATGTACAAAGTGACGCAAAAATAGTTTCTGACGGCGCCGGCGGCGCCATCATCACATGGATGGATATGAGAGGCGGTACGCAGGATATCTACGCGCAGCGGGTGACGCCCGGCGGGACGACGATGTGGACCGCCAATGGAATCGTGATTTGCTCCGCATCCAGTAATCAAAATATTCCGATGATCACCGATGACGGTTCCGGCGGCGCTATAGTCGCATGGAACGACACTCGCGACTTTGTCAGTGTAGATATTTATGCGCAACGCATTAATTCCAGCGGCGTGGCGCAATGGACGGCCGATGGTGTTGCGATATGCACGGCCACCAATACTCAATCCATCGGCGGCATTACAACCGATGGAGCGGCTGGAGCGATCATCACATGGCAGGATCTTCGGGATGGAGTTGATAACAAGATCTATGCTCAAAGGATCAGCAGTGCGGGTGTCACTCAGTGGACTGCGGACGGAGAAGCCGTAAGCACATTTGCAAGTTATCAGGATGGCCCTACGATAACATCAGACAGCTCCGGCGGCGCTTTTATTGCCTGGCGGGATATTCGCAACGGTGATTTTGATCTGTATGCGCAGCGTATTGACGGGTCAGGGTCACTGTTATGGGGCGGTAACGCAGTAGCGGTTGCCGTAGCGGACGGTTTTCAGCAAGCTCAAAGTATCATTGGCGACGGCAGCGGCGGTTTGTTCCTGACATGGTATGACACGCGCAGCAGCGGTAACGCGATCTATGCGCAAAGACTTAATTCTTCCGGCAGCGCGCTCTGGGCAGCTAACGGGGTTGCTGCAGCCGTCTCCGGATTTAACAATGATCCGGTGATCACTTCCGACGGAGCGGGCGGAATTTTTATTTCCTGGTGGAATGTTCCGGGCGCAGACGCCGATATTTATGCGCAGAGGATCGATGGATCGGGCAATGTTCTGTGGTCGCCGAATGGCAATGTAGTTTGTTCGGCAACAGGCCAGCAATTCTGGCACACGCTCACACATGACGGCTCCGGTAACGCAATCGCAATATGGTCCGATCAGAGGAACGGTAATTGGGATATCTATGCGCAACTCATAACTGCCGCTGGAAACCTTGGTAACGATCTTCCTCCTTCAGCGCCGTCAGGGTTGTACGCCATTGCACAGAACGGGCAGGTGGAATTAAATTGGAGTCCCACCGGCAACACTTCCAAATATTACATCTATTACGATATCACCGCTAATCCCACAACCTTGCAGGACAGCGCTACCGGAGGCAGTTCTAATACGTCGATCACAATCAATGGACTTACTAACGGGACCCTATATTATTTTCGTGTCAGGTCGGCCAATATCGGCGGTCTAAGCGGCTATTCCAATGAAGACCCGGCGGTACCGGCCGTGAAGGCTGGAAATGCCCTGGCATTTGACGGGTCAAGCGATTACGCCTACTCCAATATCGCTACTACGGCAACCGATAATGTTACGCTGGAAGCGTGGGTGAAGTGGGACGGAGTTCAGGATGGCGTCGACAAATTGTTTTTGTATAACGGAAACACCGGCAGTAATGGCTTCGGCCTTTTTATAGATTGGCAAAATGGTTACAGAATCAGCGGAACTGTCGATCGAGTAGTCACGATGCAGTCGTCAGTTTTGATGCCGATCAATGTTTGGACCCATGTGGCTCTGGTGCGTAATTTTGGTACGTGGAGTCTTTTTGTGGACGGACAATCCTTTGCATTGACCAATAACACTTTTGCTCCGAATACTCCGAGCGGCTCAACTTATATCGGAGCCGATAACGGTTCTGACCCATTTGGCGGACAGTTGGACGAGATTCGAATTTGGAATGTTGCGCGATCTCAATCCGAGATACAAAATGCTATTGGAGTACCTCTTCGCGGAGATGAACCCGGCATCGCCGCGTTGTGGCATCTTGATGAGCCGTTCGGAACTACCACGATTTACGACGCCAGTCCAAATGGCGAAGACGCATTTCCTATCTTCAGTTCGAATTTTGTTCCTTCCGGCGCTATGCAATTGTATTCTGGACCGAACTTAATCTCCGCCTCACCCGGTGACGGCGATGCTACCTTGAGATGGTATCAGCATGGCAAGCCAGACGTCATCACGTATCGTATCTTTGCTGATACTTCGCCGGGAGCGACTACCCAAGTGGACTCTACGACTACCATCAGCGACACAACAAAAACTATCACCGGTTTGACGAATGCCCAAACCTACTACGTAAGGGTCGCCGCGGTTGATATTAGCGGTAATCAAAGCATATATTCCAATGAACTTTCCGTCACTCCGCAGCCGCGTGCCGATGCTTTTGGTTATACATGGAAATCCAGCGATGAAGGCGGCGGGCCTGTGTTTAATTGGGTTGATATCACGGGAGTTGGTACGCCGATCAGCGGAACCGGTGATGATAATAGCTTCGGACCATTTCCCATTGGATTTGGTTTCCCATACTACAACAATAATTTCAGTACATTTCGCATTGCAACAAACGGCTTCATCAGTTTTACCAGTTCCGATGCGCCGTATTCCACCACTTTGCTTCCAG
>JAEUSK010000080.1 GCA_016787925.1 bacterium
CGGCGGCGTCGAGAGTATGTCTCGCGGGCCTTTGGCCATGCCCAAGCCGGACAAAGCATTCCCGTTCGGGTCAATACCGACCTACGATACATCGCTCGGCTGGCGGTTTCCAAATCCTAAGATCGAAGCCCGCGTCCGTCCTCTGAGTATGGGCGAGACTGCGGAGGAGATTTATGCTACGCACAAAATTCTGCGTGAAGAGCAGGACCGCTTCGCCGTTCTAAGTCATCAACGAGCGATCACAGCCTGGAAAAATGGAGTTTTTTCGGACTTCGTCATCCCGGTTCCGATCCAAACTAAGGGCGGGGTAACGATGGTCGACCGCGATGAAAGTCCCCGCGCCGACGCTACAGTAGAAACGCTGAGCAAACTACGCCCGGCATTCAAAAAAGACGGGACTGTGACTGCTGGCAACAGTTGTCCCATGAGCGACGGCGCATCGATGACCTTAATGATGTCTGAATCTAAGGCCCGCGATCTCGGCTATACTTCATGGTTCAAAATACGCAGCGCGGCGGTGTCGGGAATTCATCCCGATGTGATGGGACTTGGCCCCGTCGAAGCCAGCCGAAAAGCGATCGCTTTGTCGGGATTGACGTGGAAAGATGTCGGCCTGATCGAAATCAACGAAGCCTTCGCGGTGCAGGCATTGGCGTGCGTTCGGGAATTGGAACTTGACGAGGCTCAGGTGAATGTAAACGGCGGCGCCATTGCGCTTGGGCATCCTCTGGGCTGCTCGGGCGCCCGTATCATCGGAACGCTGGCTCACGAAATGCGTCGTCAGGATATTCAGTACGGGCTCGCCACCATGTGCATTGGCGTCGGTCAGGGCATCGCAACGGTGTGGGAAAAGATTGGGAAATAAGTGGCTTTATTATGGTGGATACTGAAAAACGATCTTAGAACAAGGATTGATGATAATTGATTTATGGTTTTTATGACGGGTGTATTAACCTAAATTAATTTTTTTTGAAATTTAGAATTGGCAATATTGCTTCAATGTATTAACTAATCTTACGTCATCATTATTTTCTTTGCAAAAATAATTAACACATGAAATAACGTAAATGAGTGAGTTAACTGAAATCGGATACATTAGATTCGTGCGCAGTTCTATGTGACGATTTTTGTATTTTTCAGATGGCGCCATATCAAGTAATCAAAATGTAGTTATGAAAAATGTAGGGAGTTTTAGAGTAGATACGTTTCCATCCAGCAGGATTGCCACGATAGATATCGGTTCAACGGGTTTGAAGAAACATCATATAAAGGCGCTGATAGAACTCGATGTAACGGAAGCGCGAAAAACGATAGGTGAGAAAAAGAAACTATCTGAAAAAATCTCATTTAATTCGTGGATGATCAAATGCGTCAGCCAAGTAATCGCAGAGTTTCCTCAGATTCATGGGATCAGAAAAGGTAGAACAAAGGTAGTCATATTTGACGACGTTGATATATCCATTATGATAGAAAGAGAGATAGAAGGAGAAAAAGTACCGTTGCCCTATGTTATTCGAAAAACAAACGAAAAAAGTATTTCAGAGATCTATAATGAAATAAGAAATGCCCAAGCCCAGCAAATCAAAGATGAGGGCGATTATATTCTGGGTGAAAGAAAAAATAATATTTTAATGAAGGTCTACTATTCCATGCCGGGATTTATCAGAAGATTAGTTTGGCACAATATAACTCACAACCCTTTCTTGACAAAGCAGAGTATGGGAACTGTGATAATATCATCGGTTGGTATGATGGGAAATGTGAAGGGTTGGGTCGTACCTGTAAGCGTGCATCCGATTTGTTTTGCCTTAAGCACCATAGAAAGAAAGCCGGGCGTGGTTGATGACAGGATCGAGATTAGAGAATATCTGTACATAACGGCGCTGGTTGATCATGATGTTATAGACGGCGCCCCTGCCGTCAGGGCTTTGTCCAGACTTACGGAATTAGTTGAAACCGGATACGGTCTGACGGAAACTATGATTTAAGTCTGGACCTTTGTTCTGCTTGTGTTTTATTTAAGCGGATCATGTTTACAAACCTCAATCCGTAAGGAAAAGTAGTTATGAAACAAAAAATTGAAAACATCTTTCCAAAAAAACAGACTATTCCGGAGAACAGAAGCCTTTCATTTCCAATTAATCAGACCGAATATCTGATCAATGGTGAATTATCGGAATGGAAGGGCGCCTTTGAAAAAGTATATTCCCCAATTTATGTTGATGAAAATGGAACGGTGAACAACTTCATAGGCTCCTATCCTCTGATGGATGAGGAAACCGCTTTAAAAGCCCTAAAAGCAGCTACAGACGCTTTTGATTACGGACAAGGCGAGTGGCCATTGATGACCGTTGCGCAGAGGATCGTCTGCTTCAAGAAGTTCATCCGCCTTATGAAAGAGCAAAGAGAGCCGGTCGTTAAACTGCTCATGTGGGAGATCGGAAAGAACTTAAAAGACTCCGAGAAGGAATTTGACAGAACGGTGGATTATATCAGCGATACCATCGATGCGCTGAAAGATATGGACAGAGACGCCTCACGGTTCGTCATTAAACAAGGTATCATCGCTCAGATCCGAAGGGCGCCTTTGGGGGTTGTGTTATGTATGGGGCCTTTTAATTATCCATTAAATGAAACATTCACGACGCTGATTCCCGCCTTGATCATGGGCAATACGATTATTTTCAAACCGCCCAAGCTGGGTGTTTTATTACATTCACCTCTACTCAAGGCATTTAAGGAAGCGTTCCCGAAAGGGGTCGTGAATACGGTTTATGGTGAAGGCCAAAAAGTCATCGCACCGCTCATGGCCTCCGGAAAAATCCATGTGCTGGCATTTATCGGTTCGTGTAAAGTCGCGGACATCTTGAAAAAGCAACACCCACAGCCGCACAAGTTGAGGTCAGTACTTGGACTTGAAGCAAAAAACCCCGCTATTATTTTAGAAGATGCCGATTTGAATATTACGGTGCAGGAATGCATAGCCGGTTCATTATCGTATAACGGACAGCGATGCACGGCGTTGAAAATTATTTTTATTCACGAAAACATAAAAGATGTTTTTATTGAAAAATTTGTGTCAGAAGTTGAAAAACTCAATATCGGAATGCCGTGGGAGGATAAT
>JAEUSK010000081.1 GCA_016787925.1 bacterium
GCGAAGCGATTGTTCGTTTTTTCAAGAAACGGTACGCAGTATCTTTAGACCCGATGAAAAACATCATTCCGCTGATCGGTTCCAAAGAAGGCATTGCGCATTTCCCTCTGGCTTTCATAAATCCGGGCGACGTCGTGCTTGTTCCAGATCCGGGGTATCCTGCATACATTACCGGAGCGGTTTTGGCCGGCGGTGAATATTATCCCCTCCCGTTGGTGAAAAGAAATAAATATCTGATGGATCTTGATTCCATTCCTGCGAATGTTCTTGAACGGGCACAATTGTTATTCTTTAATTATCCAAATAATCCGACAACCGGCTCTGCGGATTTAAGTTATTTGTCCAAAATCGCAGCCTTCTGCAGTAAACATCACATTATCGGCGCTCACGACGCGGCATATCAGGAATTGTTTTTTGAAACCGCGCCGCCAAGTTTTCTTCAAGCCACGAGCGCAATGGAAACGAGTATAGAGTTTCATTCCCTTTCCAAGACATTCAGTATGACCGGATGGCGGGTAGGTTTTGCTGCGGGTGAAGCATCGCTAATTGCCGGATTATCACGCATCAAAACCAATATAGATACGGGTCTGTTTCTGGCAATACAGGAAGCCGCTGCATTTGCCCTTGATCATCTGGAGGAATTAACACAGCCGGCAATTGCCGTGTACAAAAAGCGGCGCGACATCGTCGTCAATGGTCTACGCAAAGCCGGATTTAATGCCGACATGCCGGACGCAACCATTTATGTCTGGGCGGAAGTTCCCAAAGACATGCCGTCAATGGATTTCGCAAGAAAACTTTTGGATGCAACCGGCGTCGTAATCACGCCCGGCGCCGGGCTTGGCAAATCAAGCGAGGGTTATTTCAGGATTTCACTTACGACGTCAGAGGAGCGCCTGAGTGAAGCCATACGCCGGATGCTCGATTTTTCAAAAAATTTTTAACGACTAGATAGGACGTAAAACTTGAAACCTCTCGACAAGATCCGACTCACGCACATGGTAATCTATGCACATCACGGCGCGCATGAAGAAGAACGGACTCTAGGCCAGAGATTTGAAATTGATGTCGAGCTTGCTTTGGATGCCGAGAGGGCTGCAGCGGAGGACCGCCTTGATTTATGCATTGATTATGCGAAAGTCTATCACAAAATTAATGAGGCAGTAACAGAGAAAAAGTTCTATTTGATCGAAGCACTTGCCCAATATATAGCCGAAAAGATTTTACACGATTTCGATGTCGCCGAAGTTAAGGTACTCGTTCGTAAGCCCAGTGTCCCGATCAAGGGCTCCATTAAACACGTCGAAGTAGAAATCACACGCATCAAAAAATGAATAGTACTTATCACACGGTATACTTAAGTTTGGGATCCAATGAAGGCGACCGGCTGCTACAGCTCAGAAAAGCGGTAAGGGCTATTGGGGAAATTTCAATGATAAGAAAGATATCATCAGTTTATGAAACCTCGCCCGTTGGCCCTATTGCCCAAGATGATTTCTTGAATTTAGTAATGGAAATCCAAACGGATATGTCACCCCGCGACCTGATGGTACACCTCATGCGGATCGAAGAAGACCATGGACGCCGGCGCGATCTAAAATGGGGGCCACGCAGCATTGACATAGATATCGTATTTTATGACCGGATGATTTTGAATATTTCCGGCCTTGTCATTCCACATGCCCACTATGCGGAAAGAAAGTTCGTCATGGAACCGCTTTGTGAAATTGCGCCGCACTGGATTTGCCCTGTTCGGCAAGTTTCCATACATGAAATTCACCGCCATCTTGCGGACGTTCATGCGGTAAAAAAAATGAATCAGCTGACAATAGATCAGACTTTAGAATTGAACTGATGCGTTAGGAGTTCTAAGCTTGTTGTCAAAAGAAAAAATCAAACTTATAGCCGTCGAAGGTATCGTTAAGCGCAATAATACTCTCCTTGCAAAACACCTGGCGACCCTGACGAACGCACGGACCATTTTGGAGGAAGACGGCGCTTCTTCGATGATCGATGTGAACAGTTCGGATCCAAGAGACCTGATTTTCAAGAAACACATACTTCGCCTGCTCGACCGCTATAAATCTCAGAAACAAATCGTACAGACGGAAATCTTTCACGATCAGATTATTTCGGATTATCTATTCTATGCCGATCGGATTTATGCAAATCTAAAATTGGAATCGGAAGATCTCTCATTATATGACACCTTGTTCAATTTTATGGAAAAAGAGGTTGCCATACCCGACCTCGTCATTTATTTACAGAACAATACGGAAACGGTTCTCGAAAAACTTTATGCAAATTACGGAATCAAGAATAACCTCACGGGAAAAAATTCTATCGACGAAAATTATGTCCGCACGCTCAATGAAGAATTCAACGAGTTCTTTATGTACTTTAGATGGGCCCCGGTCATGATTGTCAACGCAAATCAATTGAATCCGGATGATCCGAATCACGTGCAGGATCTTATTTTCAAAATGCAGCGGCCATTCTCTGGAGTAATTTTTTATAATCCCCCTACTACGACGTAATGATGATTTCGTGAATGATTGTACTATAAAAGCGTTATATTAACGACAGCACTACTCGATGCAAAAAGGGGTGTATTATTATGGCCGCCGAAGTATCCCTCCGCGAGACTCTGCGACTTCACGTTAGAGAAGGGGAGCTTTACCGCTCCGTTGATGAAAAAACGCTCGAATGTTTTGCTTGCGGCCATCGTTGTTTGATCAAAGAAGGACGACAAGGAATTTGCAAAATACGATTTAATCAAGGCGGTAGATTGCTTGTGCCCCACGGATACACAGCCGGCATTCAAGTAGACCCCATAGAAAAAAAACCTTTCTTTCACGTTCTTCCCGGAGCAAAAGCATTAAGTTTCGGCATGCTGGGATGCGATCTGCACTGTGCCTATTGCCAAAACTGGATCACCTCACAAGCGCTGACGGATCCGAATGCCGGTATTGATCCGATGATTATCACGCCACAGCAACTCACTCGGATTGCAAAATCATACCAGGCGCGCATTATGACCAGCACATACAACGAACCATTAATCACTTCGGAATGGGCGGTTGATATTTTTAAAGAAGCAAAAAAAGAAAACATGATCTGCTCGTACGTGTCCAATGGCAATGCGACCCCCGAAGTGCTGGCATACCTTCGTCCGTACGTCGATCTTTATAAAGTCGATCTGAAGAGTTTTAATGACAAGAACTATCGTAAACTCGGAACCAAACTCGACACCGTTCTCGACAGTATGCATTTAATTTATGAAAGCGGTTTTTGGCTTGAAGTCGTCACTTTGGTTATTCCAACATTCAACGACTCCAATGACGAACTACGTGCAATAGCCGAATTTGTGGTTTCCCTGTCGCCGGATATTCCGTGGCACGTAACGGCGTTTCATCCGGACTACAAGATGACCGATCCGGATAATACTTCGGCTGAATCGCTGTTTCGATCAGCACAAATCGGAAAAGAAGCCGGATTGCGTTACGTGTACGCAGGTAACCTGCCCGGCAGTTTAGGGACGCTCGAAAACACGTATTGCCATCATTGCCAGGTTCTGTTGATCGAACGTGTCGGCTTCAGAGTTCTCCAAAACAAAATAAAGAAGGGGGCCTGTTTTCATTGCAGAACGCCCATACCCGGTATTTGGCACTAAGGGAATCCGCTATGTTAGAAACGCTGTCCATTCATGACCTAGTTCAATCCATCGAAAAAATCAACGGCAAGATCCTCATACCGGACAAAGACGTCAACTGGTTGTGGGACAGTATCAATCATCAATATTACGACATCGATGAACATGACAGAACTCTGATCAAGGAGTGTCTGGACAGCACCAATCTTCGAAGTGAAATTAGGGAGATTGCAGGAGACGGCCAGACGCAATTTATCGAAAACATCTACATTCCTATCGTTCGCGAAATTAATTCATCGCGCATCATACTCAAATTATCTTTTGACATTAGCGAAAAAATGAATGCCGAAAAAATAATTTCGGAAGAACGAAACAAACTCGCCAGCATCACTTCAAATTCTCCTGACGCGATCATTATGCTGAATAACGACATGAAAGTCATTTCCTGGAATTTAGGTGCGGAAAGTATTTTTGAATATACAGCCGATGAAATGATTGAACGCCCGATCGACAGTCTGTTTCATCCCGACAACCCCTTCTCAAGAACGCTGAATACGTTTGCGGAATCACTGCACTTGAATGATATGATTCGGCACCACATGAGTCATTGCGTTTCCAAGTCGGGCGTTCCGCTCTATTGTGAACTCACGGTCATGTTTATGCCGACGACTGAAATGTCGTCGCGCGAAACGGTATTGATCTTGCGGGATAAAACGCATCAAAAACAACTTGAGGATGAAGTTAAACGCACTATCGATAACATTTCAAAGATCAATGAGATCAGCGCCCTCATACATGCTTCGTTGGATCTGAATGATATTTTAGATATGATCCTGGTTGCCGCAACGGCAGGTCAAGGCCTGCGTTTTAATCGCGCTTTTTTGTTTTTGATGAACGAGGAAAAAACTTTTCTTGAAGGACGCAAGGCTATCGGGCCGTCCGATCCGCAAGAGGCCGGCGTATTATGGACGGAATTGGACCAAACTCCCCAGTCACTGAAAGATATCCTTACATCGTACACATCCGTTCAAGACGGGCGTGATTTCAAAGTCAATCAAATAGTCAAATCCCTTCGCATTCCAATTACACAGGTTCCTGAACAGTCGGATTCGGGATATCTGGCATTTCAAGAAGTTATCACTCAAGGTCATTGCCTCCATATACGGCCCAAAGATGACAAATATTTAACACCGACAATAAAGAATTTTTTTGAAACCGATCAAATGGCGATTGTTCCGCTTATTTCTACCGAAGGCGCAGTGGGCGTGCTTGTCGTTGATAACGCGATCACGGGCCGCTTGATCAGCGACCAGGATCTAGAAATGCTAAAACTATTTGCTCATCAAATCGTCGCAGCATTGGAAAACGCTGTTTTGTATGACAAGCTTCGAAAGAAAGTTGAGGAATTGGAAGAAGCCCACACGTCATTGAAAAATAGCCAGGAAAAATTAATTCGATCCGAACGATTAGCGGCCATCGGAGAATTGTCAGCGAATATGGCGCATGAAATACGCAATCCACTGGTAGCCATTGGCGGATTCGCGCGAGCCATGCTCGAACATCATCATTACAAAGAAAATGAAGATTTTCTGAAAATCATAGTGAATGAAACGATTCGCCTTGAGCGTATCTTGAACAATACGCTCACGTATGTAAAAACATCAGAACCGACCTTGGTCAGTCAACCGCTCTTACCGATAATTAATAACGCGCTTACGCTGCTGAATGAACGGCTTGACAATAATCGTATTCAGCTTCACACAGAATTTGCAGATTCGATCCCTGATATTGAAATAGATCCAAACCAGATTTTGCAGGCCATTCTGAATATTCTGATCAATGCCGTTGAGGCAATGCCGTTGGGCGGGGAACTTTCATTAAAACTGCAAGTGGAGAATGGTACTGTATGTTTGAGAGTGCGGGATACCGGCGAAGGTATCGATGAAGATTTTCTAAAAAATATTTTTGATCCGTTTTTTACAACCAAGAACCGGGGAACCGGATTGGGACTGGTCATCGTTCACGATATATTCGAACGCCACGGTATTATTTTCAGAGTTGAAAGTGAAAAAAATATAGGCACATCATTTGTGATTAATTTTAGAATTCACCAGGATCCGCAGCCCTCTTAATATCTTGCGCAAGCCCCGCCCTTTTTGTTACATTATAACCGTAAAATAGGATTGCTAAAAAAATATTTACTTCGTATAATGGCGCGCATGAAAATAATTTTTCTTATTTGTGCCGAGGAAAAATAATTGACTAACTCCAACATGGCTTCTGAAAAACAAAGAATAATTATAAAGTTCATGATTCTCGGATTGGGAATTCTTTGTTTGCTGATAATGGTAGGCATAGCGGGATTCTACAAATTGGTTCTGTACAACGTACCCGCGGTAAAAGTTGAATCTTTATCCATGGACCAAAAACTTGTAATCACAATTCCAAAGGGGTCAACCCTTAATGAAATATCTCATATTCTCGAAGAAAGCGGTGTGATAGAAAATGCCCGTTTGTTTGTGTATGCCGCAAAATATCTTAATGCTGAAAAAAATCTTAAAGCCGGACAGTATCTTTTGCCCGCGCATGCGTCGAACCATCAGATATTACGAACTCTTCAGAATGCATTACCGCAGAGCATTCGTGTAACAATTCCCGAGGGCAAAGACATGGGTTTCATCGTTCGTGCGATCAAATCAAAGCTCCCTATCGACACGGCGCAATTCATGCGGACCGTCAGAGATTCTGCGTTATGTGCACAATTTCGCATCAAGGCAAATTCTCTATTCGGCTATTTGATGCCCAATACTTATTTTCTTGATCCCGGTATGAACGAACGCGATATCGTCCGAGTCATGGTGAGGGAATTTAATAATTTCTTTGATTCCGTATTATACAATCGCGCGGAGCAGATGAATTTCACTTCGCATCAGGTCGTCACGCTCGCCTCGATCATTGAGGGCGAAACGGCTGAGGAAGATGAGCGTTACTATGTGTCCGCCGTTTACCACAACCGCCTGAGAAAGAATATGCCGCTGCAGGCAGATCCCACGATTCAATTTATCATTTCGGACGGACCACGCCGCCTGTATCACAAAGATCTGGAAATGAACAATCCGTACAATACTTACAGATATAAGGGACTCCCGCCGGGCCCTATTAACAATCCTGGCAAAGCATCTATTCTCGCCGCACTGTATCCCGCAAAGGTAGATTATCTTTACATGGTCGCTGACGGATCGGGAAAACACATTTTCTCCAGGACCTTAGCTGAACATCTCAAAGCAAAAAAACAACTCGACAAGCTAAGAAAAAATATTAAGCGAAGCCGGGATTAGATAAAAACATTATTTTCACTTGGGTAAATTAATACAATTAAAGCGAAAATTATATTTTTTGTGATCATTTTCCCTTTTACATAACATCGCGCGCTTAATCGGACAAAAAAAAACAACTCTATCGTGTTTCCATACGGAAAAATTGATTTTCTTTTTTATTTCACAAAAAAAGACAGTGCCTTTTTTTGAATTTATCACTTCCCGCGAATCGTTATAAAACGGGCTTCTACGGGCACACACGGCCTTTTGTTATTTTTTTGTCTTTTTTTTGTATCGACAGCCTCTTCAAAAAAAATAAAACTTTATCATAAATGCAGAATTTTGTTGACTTTCAAAACAAAAAAAGTTAAGATAGTGATGAGAGAATGAAGGTGCTCTCAATTAATTAACTAAACTTTAACAAGGTGAAAGGAAACCTGAACATGGCAACGAAAAAAGCCGGTGCAAAGAAGTCAACCAAGAAGACTTCGAAAAAGAAAACCGCTAAGAAATCAACTAAGAAGTAATTTGAATTACCTTACAGTGGTTCCATCTGGGTTACACAACTGTAAGATTAGTTGAGCAAGGGGACGTTACACACCCTCTTCGGTTTTGAAAGCAGGTATCTTAATTGATACCTGCTTTTTT
>JAEUSK010000086.1 GCA_016787925.1 bacterium
GTCTTCAACAAATACCGAATCCGGCAGATCAAATTCTGCAGGAAGAGATTGAACTTTACAGCCTAATTCGGCAAGACACCGTTCATAAGTGTCGTGTTGTTCCCGAGCCAGCGATAGATTGATCGGTTGGCGATCAACATGCGTCAACTCACATTGCGCGATGCGATCACTCACCTTACGTGTTATGGCGATCAACATGCTTGTTTGCAGTAGCTGTAAATGTTGTGCGTTTGGTGGATCATTCCACAGCGAGGTGGTAAGCTTCAAAATCGACCTCCGAGCTCTGATAATGATCGGCGTTGCTCACTTGTTCGTCAAACCATGCTGAATCAAGACCATTCATTTTAGCTGTGCGCTTTAACCACTCTTCTTCCTTGGCATGCAGAGCGTCGTGATCGCAAAGCCCCAGTCTCAAGCCGTCACGGATAAACATCATGGACAGACTATGCGATTCAAATACAGGAGGTTCATCTGTAATGTATTCATTATCAAGAATTTCATGAATAGCCTTTTCACAAAACTCTTCATTAAAATCAAGAGCCTTACCGATACGCATCATCATATCTTTTTCAGGACCGGAAATTTTTCGATCCTTACGGATTAGAATAAGCAGCCCTCTCAAATAATTACTTCGATCAATAAGAGAAATTATCATGGTTTTTTTTGATGAGTAGATTCCAATTAACCTTCAATCAAATTTAGGGTAACGGAGCGAACATTACAAGTAATAGTGAAAGCGGCTAAATTATCACATGTCAAGTTCCCAATGATTATCCTTTAGCCATTGTTCAGCATTTCTGTAGTCCGGCATCATTTCCGCCACACAATTCCAGAAATGTTTTGAATGATTACGAATTTTTATATGGGCCAGTTCGTGTACAACCACATAGTCGAGTACAAACATTGGCGCCATGATGAGGCGCCAGTTGAAATTGAGACTGCCCGATGGTCCGCACGAACCCCACCGCTTTCTTGCGCTGCTTATTCTTACCGATGTATATTTTACTCCTGCAGTATGCGCATAAACTTCAGTTCGTTCAGAAATGATCCTAAATGCTTCACACTTGTAAAAAGCAACCATTTGCCGACTAATATCTTCCTTTCCGGAATCCGCCACTTGAATAGTGTTTTTTAGAATGCCAGGCGTACGTTGCCCTTTCACGCAAGCCAGCTTGTACGCTTCTCCTAAGAAAAGAAATAGCTCCCCGTCAATAAACGCCTTTTGCTTTCGGCCGGCCATTCTCAGCCGCGCCATTGCCTGTTTAGTAATAATCCACTGACGCTTTTTATCCACAACTCTCTGCACGTCATGCAGCGCAGCGAACAGAGGCGCACGGACTATCAATGTCGCATCCTGTGTTATTTGAAGGCCGATGGTGCGGCGTTTTGAACGAATCAATTTATCGATTTTAATTTCATTCACAGCATATCGGGGGTTTATTTTATATTCTAACCGGCAGGGGCTTGACTAAGTCAGTTCAATATACGACCTTTACAAAAAGGAGGCTACTATGAAAAAGCCTGCATCCCTTATTTCTGTCATATTCATTGCACTGGTTGCGTTGGGGCATCTGCTTAGACTTTTCTTGAATTTAGATATAGTTCTTGGCGGCATTCCGGTTCCCATGTGGGCGAGCGGCGTAGCCGCGGTATTCTGCGGTATTCTTGCGATAGGGTTGTTACGGGAAAGAGCCGGTTAATTTTCTAAATCTGCGTCGATCTCATATTATTAAGAGGATGGCATATCTTCGCTATGATGACAGCCGGTTCTTTAACTTAATCGTCAATCTAACTTCCCGCTGAATGGCGCTTATTCAGTTGAATTCATAATTCTGATTTTTTCTTACCCGTATTAATGTCCTTGATGAATTTAATCAATCCTCTCATATACGTCTGCTGATCATCCCACATGGACATATGGCTTCCTTTAGCGCAGAACAGATAACTCCCGTTTTCAAATTGCGTTGACATCCATTTCATGTGTTCCGGATCCATGGTGTCAAATGCCGAGCCAATCACGAGAGTCGGTACAGTTATTTTTTGTAGATCAGCTTTTCTGTTCCACAATTCAAGTTTTCCGGAAATACCAAATTCACTCGGGCCTTGCATCATTACATAAACCTGTTGATTCATATTCTTAAACGCCCTATTCACCGGATCAGGCCATTGGGCTGCCGGAATCCTGCAAATATGCTTGGTATAAAAGTGTTCCGTAAGCAGTTCCATGTATTTCGGGTTCTGAAAATCATTTTTCAATTCCAATGCCTTAATTGCGGCCAGGACCGCAGGATCCATTTGTTTTGACAGAACATCCTCCGCGTACTTATCATAGTCAGGACAACTCGACATCATGTTGGAGATGATCAACGCTTTTAGATTTCCCTGATATTTCAATGCGTATTCCGTCGCCAGAATTCCGCCCCAGGAATGGCCGAGTAGATAAAAATTATCTTTCTTAAGGCCGAGCGCAATACGAACCTGCTCCACCTCCTCAACAAATCTAGGTACATTCCACAAACTGGTATCGGCAGGTTGATCGGCGTAAGCAGAACCTAATTGATCATAGTAAATGAATTCAATCCCTTCTGCGGGAAAAAAGCTTTCAATACATTCAAAGTACTCATGCGTACCACCCGGGCCGCCATGCAGCAGCAAAACTTTCATCGATGGGTTGTTACCGAACCGCTTTGTCCAGACGTTAAATTTTCCGACGGGTGTTTCAACTTGAATGATTTTTATTCCGCCGGATTGAACTCCCGGATCGGTACTTTTGAAGTAACTAGACAACGCATTCTGATCAACGGATTTGCCGCAAGAAGCCAATAACGCAGCCACAAACAACAGAGTTGTCATGAATCTATTCATTGTTGTTTTCCTCCTCATTTTCTAATTGACGATTCTTAGGAGTCCACCGGTGTGCAAGAAACACGGGCATCACAAACGGGCATATCATATAAAACGTATCACTTACGAAACGCGATCTGGAATCAACACACAAAAAATTACAGACCTAGCCGCCATAAAGGGCAGCCGCGCGTTTGGCCATTTCTTTCGGCGAAACATCCTCCACGTGCGTTGCAATGAACCACGTGTAACCGAAGGGATCTTCAAGTCGGCCCGATCGGTCGCCATAGAATTGCAGTTCGACCGGCTTGATCATGACTCCGCCGGCAGAAACAGCCTGGCGCATTACCGCGCCCGCATTCTTCACGTATATTAAAAATTGCACAGTCGTCTTACCCTGTGTCTTCGGGCTGACATTACCCATCTCCACCATCTCATCGGCCAGCATGAAATATGAATCCCCGATCTTAATTTCCGTGTGCATGATCTTTCCGTCGGGTCCGCTCATTCTTCCGGCTTTTTCTTTTGCTCCAAAAGCTTTGGTATAATAATCCACGGCAGCGTTACCGTCATGAACGGACAGGTATGGAGTCAAAGTGTGATATCCCCCCGGACGAAAAATCGAGACACGTTTCGTTTTCTTCTTTTTCTGAATTCGTGTTGTCTTTTTTACCGGTTTCATCTTAGCGATTTTCTTTTTAACTGCTTTTTTTGTTTTTTTCGCCATGGGTTTCTCTCCTTGGTTTGATCGAGGATAAAGTGTACGATGGAAATACTGCGCTGCTCACATCTGCTCATTGATTTCTAAATATTCTCAAGTCCCTGCATACCGGCCTGCAGAAGCTTTTTAACGCGGTCTTTGAATTCGGTGTGGCGTTTTAACTTGTGTTCGTAATGACGGTATAATGGAATTAAATTTCGCCCTAGTTTGTTTTGTTCAGGAAGAATGGGAACCGCGCTCTCAATTTTGTAGAGATCTCTGGCCGTTCGTATGCCGACAGCCTCTTTCACCAATACGTGATAGATAATCTCGGTCGTCATTAGCACCGGAATATTTTTATCAGAAAACCTCCGATCCAGCTCATCTTTTAGACGCGGAATCCATATTTCCGCTGCTTCTTTCCATATGTCGTTTTCGTACGTGACCTTTGTAAAATAATTTCGGCAGATGTTTTCAACAAAAACCGAGCTAAGGTCAAGCCCAATTAACTTTAAATTTTCCAAAATACTGTCGAAATAAGGGTTAGACGGACCTTCTTTATACCGATCTAATTCAAAAACGTACTGCAGCTTATTGAACTCAATGCCCCGTTTGAGTTTATAGCTGGGATCTGTTCCCAACACGATGGCGCGAACATTATCCGGCTTTTCGCAGAAAGGTTCCGGCCACGGATAATCCTGTCTGACAAAATCAGGAAAACTTTCGGTCAGTTTTTTAAGAAGTTCCTGATCGTTCATGATATTCCTCCATCATGTTTTTTGCAATAGTGGTAACAATTAGATTAAACTGACAGACTGCAAGGGCTGACTAAACTGATCAACAATTCTGCAGTTGGCAAATGGTCGATAATGAATAACGTCAAGATTATTTGATCGAAATTATGCACTTATTCAGGATATGTCAATGGGAATTATTTTTCGGTGTTCCGTATCATTCAGTCATCGTTCATTGATTAATACGATTGAAAAAAATCCAAACAGCCGGATCATTCCGAACGCGGGTCTGCTGTCCAATTCAGTTTCGGAATAACTGAACTTAATTTTTACGTGCTTTCTTTCGGCAATCAAAAATCAGTTGTATGATTCTTGGGTCCGATGGTTTGTAAAACCGATATCGTTCAAAACAATCAAGTGCATTTTCCCAAGAGCTCTGCCGGTAGTAGATCATACCTAAATTATAAAAAACTTCCCAAATGCGGCCTTGGCTTTCTCTGATAAATTTCAGATATAACATTTCAGCCGCCCGTAATGCGCCGGCCGATTCGGCAAATAAAGCCATGTGCAAAAGCGGAACCGGAAATCTCTGACGCACGAAAAAACCGGCGAGCCAAGTTTTCATAGCGGATTCCGGCTGACCGAGCCATTTATCAAGTAAAACCGTACCCGCCGTCGCGGTATCAAGGCCCATTTCTAATAACTTCTTTTCAAACTTCATGGAAGTTACGTGATCCGCAATTCCGCCATGCGCATAAATTGCGGTACTTTCGTCAAAATAAATGATACGCCACTCGGGTATTTCCAGCAATTGACTCTGCCATGACATTGTTGCGGCATAGTCAAAAATGATTAGGTCAGCGTTATTTTGCTTTATTAAAGACTTCACTCCACCAGGCTTAAGGCTCTTTTGAAATTCTTTGTAAAGTGAATCCTGCATGACTTCAAGCCGTCCATCGATAAACACAGGAATGTTCAGCCTCCAGCCAAGCCAGCTTCCAACGCCAATATTATTTAACACACGGCCTTTAATGCCTTTTTCTTTCATGAATTGAGCGGCGCCATCGGCAACATAATGGCGATCCAGACCCCAGCCAAACCTGACAAGCCGCTTATCGCTAACATAATAAGCATTCGTTATGACTCTGGCAGAAATTGCGAGCGCTAAACAAACCAATAAAATCCGGGAATAGTTTTGGATACTCTCAAATACTTGTTTGTTTTTCTTTTGGTACATCTTAGTTAATAACTCTGTCAGCATTTGTCCGGTCAGCCCGCTTGCATATATGACAAACAACGGAACATTACGGTATTGACTGTAACTGACTGCAAACAAAGCGACTGCA
Source organism: bacterium (assembly GCA_016787925.1). Classification (GTDB taxonomy): domain Bacteria; phylum CLD3; class CLD3; order SB21; family SB21; genus SB21. The sequence continues at coordinate 5,625 of JAEUSK010000086.1, forward strand.
ATAACCAACTCGTGAATTTTTCTATGCCTTATTGTTACAATTACCAAAACACCCGACAAAAAAGTGAATATGTAGTACAGTGTAATTA
>JAEUSK010000108.1 GCA_016787925.1 bacterium
ATGGAAGAAATTCTCAAGCGCTTAAGAAACGATACTCCCGGCGTGAGCGCCGTCGCATTAGTGAGTAATGACGGGCTCATCATCGCCTCGCTTCTTCCCGACAATATCGAAGACGAACGCGTTGCCGCTATTTCTGCGGCGTTGATTAATCAGGGCGAAACCAGCGCGGAAGACGCTATGCTCGGTGAAATGTCGCAGATTTCCATTCACGGCAAAGACGGCTACATCATCATCACCCGCGCAGGCAAAGATACGCTGCTGACTGTTTTTACCACCACCAGCGCCAAACTCGGCCTCGTTCTCTACGACATTAATTGCGCCATGAAGGAACTCAAATCACACGTGAATTAGGGAAGGGCCGCCATGATATCGCACAAAGATTTTTTTGATCAGGTTATTGTAAATATTGAAAAAATTGCCGCCGGAACTTCCGTGGCCATCGTTTCCTCAGATGGGTTGGTTCTTCATTCTAACGTCAAAGATGAAACGGCCGAATCCCAGCTTGGCTCTTTTTCTTCCGTGTTTCTGGATGAAGGGAAAAAGATTTTTTCCGTTCCTGCAGCGAATTCCACCGATTCCGCGAAAGAGGATATTCAAACGACGGTCACCGTCGGCGGGAAACGAGTATTTGTTCTGACGCAACTGCTCAACGATGCCTTTTTAGTAATTCTGGGCGAAGATAAATCCAAGACCAATGAATTTCTCAAAAAATCGCTCGAAGAATCCGACCGACTGCAGGCGATGATACAAAAACAAGAGATCGCTTTTTAATCTGCGCAAATTAATCCCTAATATAATAACTCACTTACGGACGCATGAAATTTAATAACATTATCGAAGTCATAGGACGAACGCCCCTTGTGAAACTCAATCGGGTCGGCGCGCATCTGGAATGTAATCTGTACGCTAAATGTGAATTCTTAAATCCCGGCGGATCGCTCAAAGACCGTATCGGTAAATCCATGGTGGAGGCAGCGGAACTTGAAGGCCGCATTAAACCCGGCGATACATTGATCGAGCCGACCAGCGGCAATACGGGCATCGGCATCGCTCTGGCGGGAGCCGTTCGCGGATACCGCGTGATCATCACCATGCCGGAAAAGATGAGCAGAGAAAAACAGGTGGTGCTGGAAGCGTTGGGCGCGGAAATTATCCGTACACCGACTGAAGCTTCGTTTGATTCTCCCGAAAGCCACATTAGCGTTGCGCGGCGACTGCAGTCGGAACTACCCAATGCGCATATTCTCGACCAGTATTCCAATCCGAATAATCCAAATGTGCATTATAACGAAACGGCAAAAGAAATTCTGGATGACCTGGGCGGAAAAATTGACATGATCGTCATGGGCGCGGGAACCGGCGGCTCCATCACCGGCGTTGCAAAAAGGCTAAAAGAAAATAACCCCAAGTGTATCGTGATCGGCGCGGATCCTGTGGGGTCGATTCTGGGCGGCGGCACGGACGTCGGCACGTACAAGGTCGAAGGCATCGGTTACGATTTTGTTCCGGATGTGTTGGATCGTTCGTTCGTTGATGAGTGGGTTAAGACGGAGGATCAGCCGTCATTCTTATTGTCTCGGCGCCTGATACGCGAAGAAGGATTGCTGGTCGGCGGATCGAGCGGGTCGGCTCTGTACGCGGCTCTGCAAAAAGCGACCAAGTTGAAAGCGGGGCAGAATTGCGTCGTGGTTCTTCCGGATGGCGTGCGAAATTATATGACCAAATTTGTTGATGATAAGTGGATGCGAGAAAATAAATTTTTTGAATCCAAACCGATTCAGGGAAAGGTCAAAGACATTTTGGAACAATCCCCTCGGCCGGCGCTGGTTTGTTCAGATGATATGCAGACGATTCAAAAGGTGATTGCCGTAATGCGTGAAAAAGGTATATCCCAATTACCGGTTACCTCCGGCGGCGTATTGGTCGGCATCGTTTCGGAAGCGGATCTGATGGAGTACTTAAGTTCAGGCGCCGGACAGAGTTCGTCGCTGATTTCCAAATGTATGAATAGGCAGGTTCCTATGGTCGCTCCAAATACACCGATTTCTACGTTACAGGAAATTTTCCGTCAGGGCAATGCCGTCGTGGTAGTTGACGAACAGCGTAAACCGCTCAGCATCATGACGCGGATCGATCTTCTCGATTATTTGGCAGGTAAATAATTTAATAATACAAAGTTAGAGGGAAAAAAATAGAATGGGTTTTTTAACGGATTCAATTCATGCCGGGCAAACGCCCGATCCGACAACGGGCGCGGTCATTACTCCGATCTACCAGACGTCGACGTATGCGCAGGAGGAACTCGGCGTCAGCAAAGGTTTTGATTACGGGCGTACGATCAATCCGACGCGGGTGGCGTTGGAAAATAATATTGCGGCTTTGGAGAAAGGAAAATTTGGTTTGGCTTTTTCGAGCGGCATGTCGGCCATTCAGGCGATAGCCGGGCTTCTGAGCGCCGGCGATCATGTGATCGTTTCAGACAATGTGTACGGCGGTACATTTCGCTTTTTTGACAAGATCATGCGCCGCTACGGCTTAACCTTTTCATGGGTAGATACGTCGGACGTAAAAAATATTACTTCGGCTATTACTAAAGAAACAAAAATGATCTATGTAGAAACGCCGACGAATCCGATGCTGACCATTACCGATCTAAAAGCCGTTGCTGGTATCGGCAAAAAACATCAATTCATTACGGTCGTAGACAACACCTTCATGAGTCCGTATTTTCAACGGCCTCTGGAGTTTGGAATTGATATCGTTCTGCACAGCACGACGAAGTATATCAACGGCCACAGCGATGTGATCGGCGGGATTGCGGTTACAAGCAGTCAGGAACTCCACGACAAGTTGCGTTTTCTGCAAAATGCGATCGGCGGAGTGCCTTCGCCCTTTGACTGCTGGCTGGTGATGCGTTCCACTAAAACGCTGGCGCTGCGTATGCGTCAGCATAATGAAAATGCGATTCAGATGGCGAAGTTTCTCAGCACACATCCTAAAGTTAAAAAAGTCTATTATCCCGGACTTCCGTCGCATCCGCAGTTTGAATTAGCCAAAAAACAAATGAGCGGTTTCGGAGGAATGATATCGATCGAATTGGGTTCACTCGATAACGGTAAGAACCTATTACGAAATGTGAAAATTTTTGCATTAGCGGAAAGTTTGGGCGGCGTAGAAAGCTTGATTTGCCATCCGGCAAGCATGACCCACGGCTCCATTCCGCTCGAGGATCGAATAAAACTGCATCTGACGGATGGATTAGTGCGTTTGTCCGTCGGCTGTGAAGACCCCGAAGATCTGATTGCCGATATTAGGAACGCCTTGGAAAAAGTTTAGCAAGACCGGGAAGTGTTTTTTATATGATTCAAATTAATTACGATAAATGCGATCTTTGCGGAGCCTGTGTGGGCGTCTGTCCGTTTGATGCGATGGAACTTACTGAAGTTCGACTCAGCGTGATTCATTCTCATTGCACCGAATGTGATTTTTGCGTGGAGATATGCCCGTTCGAAGTGCTGACCAATGACGGTGTCCCGCTCAAACCTCGCGCCTCCGAGCGCAGAAAACCATCGGTTCATTCCGTAACGTAAATGATAAACGAGCCCACCTCGAATCAGGATTGGTTTTACGGCCTTTCTTCCTTTTTGATACTTGGTTTTTCATTAGTAATCGTCGAATTGATCCGCCGTCATTTTCATTGGTCTGGCGAAGTCACTCGAAAGATTACCCACATCGGAACCGGCCTGCTTGTATTTATTTCGCCATTATTTTTGATATCCAAAACGCCCGCGGTCGCGCTGGGCATTTTCTTTACCATCTTTAATTATTTCGCCATTCGTTTTCATTGGCTAAAAGGGATACACGGGACAAATCGAACTACTTACGGCACGGCATGGTATCCATTGGCTTTTTCACTGCTCGCTTTTCTATGCTGGGATAACAATAAGCCTGCTCTTATGACTGCCATGTTGGTTTTGGCGATAGGAGATGCATCCGCCGCGTTGATCGGCGGCTGGGTCAAGAAGCCTCATCTCTACAACCTGACGGGCGATACAAAAAGTCTCGAAGGTTCTGCCGGCATGTTTCTGGTATCTTTTTGCATAATTCTTATTGCTTTCTACTTTTTCGACCGGTGGAGCTTTCTTCAATGGTCATGGCCGCTCGCTCTGGTAACGGCACTGACGGGCTCCATGATGGCAACCGCGTCGGAAGCGGTTTCAGTTAGGGGCTCGGACAATATGACCATTCCTCTAAGCGTCGCACTTGTCGTTCACGTCATGACTCATTCGCCGGATGCTCTTATTTTGCAGTTTTTTCTTGCATCATTCTTATCTCTCGGCGTTTCGCTGATTTCATACTATGTACGTTTTTTGAATGTCGGCGGGGCTGCTGCGGCTTTTATTTTGGGAACGATTATCTTTGGGCTGGGCGGATGGCCATGGGCAGCCCCGATCCTTGTATTTTTTGTAAGTTCCAGTATTCTCTCAAGACTCGGCAAAAGACGCAAAAAAAAATTTGATCTCGTGTTTGAAAAAAGCAGTACACGTGACGTTGGCCAAGTCATGGCTAATGGCGGGTTGGCGGGCTGCATCATGGTTTTAGCCTATTATTATCCCGACTACGACCTGTATTTGGTTTTTCTCGGAATTCTAGCTGCCGTTACGAGCGACACTTGGGCCACGGAAATCGGAGTTTGGTTCACAGCGGCGCCCCGCAACATTTTGAATTTGAGGAAAGTGGAGGCTGGAACTTCCGGTGGAGTAACGCTTGCAGGTACATTCGGCGGCGTTCTCGGCGCTTTGTGCATTGCCGTCAGCGGGTATGTGGTCAAAGGAGACTTATTTCTGAAAAGTTCGTTGGAGTTTAGCTTTTTTTGGATTATCTTAGCGGGATTCATTGGAAGCACGGTGGACAGCATTCTTGGAGCAACTTTTCAGGCACAATATCTCTGCGAGCAGTGCAAAAAGGTGACCGAACGCAAAGTGCATTGTGACAGGCGTTCAACTTTAATACGAGGATGGGAATTTTTTCATAACGACCGGGTCAATTTGATGTGCGGTTTGAGCGGCGGTTTGGTCTTGTATTTTATGACCCACTAATCATTATTTTTTGGAAACGAAATATGTTTATAGGACGCGTCGTCGGAACGGTTTGGGCAACAAAAAAAGTGGATAACGTAAAGTCGCTCCGGTTTCTTATGGTTCATCCCGTCAATATTGACAAAGCGCCTAATACCAACGTGGTTGTGGTTGCCGACACGCTGGGCGCCGGTATCGGCGAATTAGTTATTTGTTCATACGGGCATGCGGCGAGGCGCGCGATTACCGATGAACCGAACGAATTATCCATTGAAGCGGCTGTTATCGGAATTGTCGATGAGATTGAAGTTGATGAAAAGTTATTAAGCGGTTTGTCTGTTGAAAAACTACAACACAACTATCCTCCTGAAAAGAAATCATAGTAATCTATTCCCATCCATGCGATTTGCCATTCAACATTGGACTTCAGGGTTATGTATTGCAGTGATGCTCTTTTTTAATTTTACTTCAAACGTCCTGGGACAATTCGAAGAATCCCGGGAGCGTTTCCGCTCTGTGTACGTAGATTCATCCGGCGCCTTAATTGATTCATTGCCGTTGTTTGAGGATAGTGTTTTCGTAAGCGGAAAAGAGTATGAGTTCACCGGCTTGGATGATAAGGGCGAGTCCACCGGACTAACAGTTTTTGATGAAAAGACGCTGAACTTATCCTTAAAAGTTGGAGAAGAAGAGGATCGCGAACTTGGATTTTTTGCAAAAGCCGGTTCGTGGTTTATTAATAACATCACACGCATTGTGACCCTGAATTATTGGGATCCCGGAATAGGATCCAATCGCTTTTTTTTTGTAAATGAGATCTTAACGGATGACCTCCGGTTAATCCGCTCGCTGTATGAGGAACAAGGATATTTTGACGCCCGGATAGTGAAATACAAAGCAACGTTGTCAAAGGACCGCAGAAAGATTTCTGTCAAGATATACATCCATGAAGGCAAACCGACGGTTCTCGCCGATGATCCCAGAATTAAGGTGACTTCTTCGCTTCCCCTGATTGACCCTAAGGGAAACCTCGATCCGGAAAAAATCATATCACAGCTTATCGTGCAAAAGGGGAATATTTTTGTCAGAGAAAATATCGACCTTGATAAGGCGACCATTCAAAAGATATACGGCCAATACGGTTATTATTCGGCGGAAGTATCGGAGTCTATCGACACGTTATCTGCCGAAGAACGTAAAGTGAATTTAGTTTACACCGTGTTTCCCGGGCGATATACGGTGTTCGGTAAAACGGATGTAGTGGGTAATTACTACAAAAAAGCGAATTCCGATGCGATAGTTGATACGACAAAAAAAATTGTGGACGACGAAGTGATCCTGCTGAAAGTTCGTTATAAAGAGGGAAAACCGTTTGATCCGGATAAGTTAGGACTGAGCGTCGGCCAGATTAACGGTCTTAGCGTATTTCGATCCGTAAAACCTGTATTGTCGCGAAAACGCGGCCAGGTTGATTCTGCGCTGATAGCTGCCAAATCGGAGCTTTCGGCCATATTGGATTCGATAAAACAACATGCAGACAATCGTTTAACCGGAAAAGATTTGAACTTGGATGAACTCGGCATTCCGGTGGACACGCTGAATATAACAATGTCGGTAAGTGAAAGAAAAGAAAAGATCATAAAACCCGGATTTGGTATTACGACCGATTTCAGGGATTTGCCGGCCAGCGAACGCCGAGGTTTGAGCAATCTCCCGTTTCTCGGCCTGCAGGTATCCTGGCAAAGCAGAAATTTTTTCGGCGGCGCGAGAAAACTCGAGGTTTCAAGCCAGGTGAGCAAAGGGTTTGTAAACGACATATTGTTCGCAAATTATATGCAGGGTAAAATAACGTTTCGCCAGCCGTCATTCATACTTCCATTTATTCGCGACGCTGAAAATGATCTCCTGCTGTCTGTTTCCGCCGAGCGTAACAATACCAAGGCATTCGATGAAGTTAGCTACGAGCTTTCGCCAACTTTTATTCGGCAATTCAATAGGCAGTTAAGTATGAACTTTACGCCGTTGTCCTTTACAAGGAAAGTGATTCTCAGAACGGAAGCCAGCGACAAAACGGACAAAAATTTTTTTACTACGAACTCAAGGCTGGGCTTTACATTTAACAGCAGTAATGATTTTTTCTATCCTAATGCGGGCTTTCTCATTTATGCTAACAGTGATTTTGCAGGCTTCATGCTACCGTCGGATCTGAAGTATGTAAAATTGAGTTTTGACAACCGAAAATACTTTGGATTATCGAAGAAACTATCGTTGGCGCTGCGCGCACGCATTGGTTCCGATATACCTTATTATGTCGGTCAGACAAAAACGCTTATTCCTGTCAGCGAACAATTTTACGGCGGAGGTCCAAACAGTATCCGCGGTTGGGGAATCAAAGAATTGGGCGTTATTGAAGAAAAACTCACTAGCGATACTTCGGGAAAAGTATCGAGCAGACTTACATACCTGGGCGGCAACAGTATTATGGAAGCCAGTATCGAATTTCGATACAATTTGTACGTTTCACGAAACCCGAATGACGTGATAAGCGGCATGGATATGGCCGCGTTTTTTGATTACGGTAACGTTTGGACGGAATATAATTTTAAGAATTTCGACAAAAAACTGCCAATTCAGCCGGTCGGTGCTGCCGGCCTCGGAACGCGTATAAGATCCCTGATTGGCCCTGTGCGTTTAGATGTTGGATATAAATTAATAAATATCAGTAAGCTCAAAGTTCGCGACGTCGTGACGGGGGAAGTGCGGAAGATCAGCTCCAAAGGCGCTAAACTCATTTCTCCGCTGGCGTTTCAGATTACGTTAGGTCAGCCATTTTAATAGAAAAGAGGATTGTGGATTCAAACAAGGCTTCCGGGTCGCTGAAGCCGGAGTATTTTTATCCGTTAATTATTTGGATAACTGTTATTTTTATTTCTTCTTCGATTGAAGGGACGTCCTTGCCGCTTCCGGATGTTTGGTCGCTGGATAAATTTATCCATACGGGCGTTTTTGCGGTTCTGGCTTTTTGTTCATTACGCGCTTTTACTCATTACGGTTATGTAAGAAATAAAAGCATAATATGGATTATCGGATGGAGTTTGTTTTTTTGTTTGATATATGCAGCTTCCGACGAGTTTCATCAGAGCTTTGTTCGAGGCCGGTATGCGTCCGCGCCGGACTTTTTTGCCGATTCGATCGGAGTTGCTGCAGTTCATCTCTATTATTATTTTCGAAAATTTCGCATTAAGCCGGAATAAATATGTCACTTGTAGATATACTCAAACAACGGCTGGCAAAAACCAGGAATAACATTTTTGGCAGGCTTTCGGCCGCATTACAAGGCCAAACAGTCATTGATGAATCGTTGCTTGAAAAAATTGAGGAGATATTGATTACGGCCGATATCGGCGTTATGACATCGGGCAAAATCCTGGAGAAACTCCGGCAGCGAATAAAAAAAGAAAAAATTAGCGATACGAAGACCATCTATACTCTGCTTGAAGATGAAATCGAGAAAATGATTGTCATGCAGAACCATGTTCCGATGGAAACGAAGCTTCATCAGCATAAGCCGTTTGTTATGCTGATTGTTGGGGTGAATGGAACAGGCAAGACAACGACCATCGGCAAGCTTGCAAATCGTTTTGCAAAGGCCGGAAGTAAAGTTTTGCTGGTGGCCGGAGATACTTTCAGGGCGGCGGCTGGAGGGCAGCTTGAAATTTGGGCTCGCCGTTCAGCTGTGGAAATCGTTCGTCAGGCAGAAGGCGCAGATCCTGCATCGGTCGTATTCGACGCACTCACATCGGCCAAAACCCGCGGATATGATGTTGTACTAGTGGATACGGCAGGGCGGCTGCATACCAAGGTCAATTTGATGGAGGAACTGAAAAAAATTCGCCGAGTCATCGAAAAACAGATACCCGATGCGCCGCACGAAACGTTGCTCGTTTTGGACGGAACGACTGGCCAGAATGCCATTCAGCAGGCGAAGCTATTTTCGCAGACTGCGCAGATATCCGGGTTGGTTCTTACCAAACTGGACGGTACAGCAAAAGGCGGCGTTGTACTGGCAATCCAGCAAGAACTGAAAATTCCCGTGTTATTTATCGGTATCGGGGAGGGAATTGACGATCTGGAAGAATTTAATTCACATGATTTTGTTAAAGCTATTGTTGAATAAACCACGCGGGAAAAGGATTTGAAAAGAATAAATTTCATCATGGGGCTACATAATCATCAGCCGGTCGGAAATTTTGATTTTGTTTTTGACGAAGCTTATCAGAAGGCGTACAAGCCATTTTTGGATTTGCTGGATAAATTTCCATCGATTAAGATCAACATGCATTTTACCGGCATATTGCTGGACTGGATCGATCGTACTTATCCTGAATTTATTCTGCGGCTACGTGCGATGGCAGAGAGCGGACAGATTGAAATTATCGGGGGCGGGTTTTATGAACCAATCCTGTCTGTGATACCGGATCATGATAAACTGGGACAGATCAAAAAACTTACGTCATTTTGTGAGGAAAAGTTCGGAGTCAAGCCCCTGGGTATGTGGATGGCCGAGAGAATCTGGGAACCTCATTTGCCCAAACCTATTCATCAGGCTGGGATGAGGTATGTTGTCCTGGATGATACGCATTTCAAATACGCCGGACTGGAAGAAGAGGATCTCACCGGCTATTTTGTCACAGAGGAAGAGGGCCTTAAGTTGAATGTGTTTCCCATCAGCAAAACTCTGCGGTATACGATACCGTTTCGGGATCCGGAAATAACGATAGACTATTTAAGAGACATGGCGACCGAGGACGGAGAGCGGATCGCCGTTTTTGCCGACGATGGAGAAAAATTCGGTATCTGGCCCGGGACGTACAAACATGTTTACGAAAACGCTTGGCTTGAAAAATTTTTCAAGCTTCTGGAGAAAAACAAACATTGGATTAAGACCATGCATTTTTCGGAAGCGCAGGATAATGTGAAACCCGCCGGAAGCGTCTATATTCCGGCTTCGTCATACAGCGAAATGCAGCACTGGGCATTGCCAGTAAAAAATTACCTGTCGTACGAGCGGTTTGAAAATATATTAAAGAAAAAAAACCTATTTGAGGAATACGGTATTTTTGTGCGGGGCGGATTCTGGAGAAATTTTTCTGTAAAATATCCGGAAGCCAACCGGATGCACAAAAAAATGCTTCGACTCAGTAACCGTCTTCAGATGCTGAAAGCCGTTGTAACGTCCGAAGATCAAAGCGTGGCAGAAGAAAAAGCCCGATTGTTGGAAAAAGCGCAGGACCATCTTTGGGCGTCGCAATGCAACTGTCCATACTGGCACGGAGTTTTCGGCGGAATTTATCTTAATAATATCCGTTATGCCATGTACCGCGAAATGTTATTATGCGAACAATTGCTTGGCACGGTAGAGCATGGCGATAATGAAAAATGGCTCCTCATTGAAAAAATGGATTACGATGCGGACGGCCGGGAGGAACTTCTGATAGAGACCAAGCAGCTTGATTTGTATTTTAACCTTGAAAATGGCGCGGGGTTATTTGAATTGTCATTCAAGGATGTGCCGATTAATCTCGGCGATACGATGACGCGCCGCGAAGAGGGTTACCATAAGAAATTAACTGAAGTCCATGCAGATAGCGCTGTACCAAAAGTCAAGAAGAACGGTAATGAAGTAGCCAGTATCCACGATCTGGTCCTTGCCAAAGAAAAGAATTTACATGAGTTTTTGTTATATGATTCGTTTACCAGACAAAGCTTCCTGGATCATTTCATCCCATTGGATACTGCATTTGATAATTTCTACAAAGGCCATTTTATCGAATTGGGCGACTTTATTGAAAGACCATTTAACGGGAAGAACAATTCTGATGAGAATGAAATGCGATATGTTTTTAGTCGCGAGGGACATGTTGACCAGATCAAACTGCTTCTTCACAAAACGTTTTCACTCATTCCGGGCACCTTGCAAATTCGAATATCATATGAACTCCGAAATATTGATGATAAAATTATTGAAGCGTTATTCGGGCCGGAATTGAATTTGACGTTATTAGCCGGTAAGGCGGATGATCGTTATTATTATGTAAAAGGACAGACGTTGGCTGACAGACAATTAGCAAGCAGAGGTGTGAACGCAAACGTTTCAGAACTCGGAATGGTGGACCATTGGCTGGGCGTAGATGTTAATTTAAAACTGGAACAACCCGCAGCGTTTTGGCGTTATCCCGTAGAAACTATTTCTCTGTCCGAAGAGGGGTTTGAACGCGTATATCAACAGTCCTGTTTATTCCCGCACTGGAAGATTTCGTTGAAACCTAACGAGGTGTGGCGCGTAAACATACTACTTACTCTATCAAGAAAAATAGAACATTAAAAATAGATCGAAAATAAATCGGAGATTTTTATGAAGAGAAAAATCTGGATTCCCATGCTCGCGCTTCTGGCGGTCGTTCTCGTCGTAACTGGTTTTACTAATACAGCGCAGAATGCCTACAAAAATATCGTCAAACTGAATACGGTTTTAGATCTTATATCAAAGACCTACGTTGAAGAAGTTGACGGCGAGAAGTTGGTTGATGACGCCATTATCGGCGCGCTAAAAAGCCTGGATCCGCATTCCGTGTACATTCCGCCGAAAGAATTGAAGCAGGTTAAAGAAGAATTCAAAGGAAACTTTGAAGGTATCGGCAGTCAGATAGATGTAATCAATGGCCAGTTAACGATCGTGACGCCGATCCCCGGCAGTCCGTCCGAGAGGATCGGTATTCAGGGCGGCGACAAAGTTATGATGATCAATTCCGTTACGACCAAGGGTATAACGACGGATGAAGCGGTTTCGAAATTACGCGGGCCGAAAGGAACTTTGGTACACATCAGCATTCAGAGAACGGGCATAGAGGGATTGCTCGAATTTGACATTATTCGCGACAAGATTCCGGTTTACAGCGTTGACGCAAAATTCATGCTGGATGAAAACACGGGATATATACGTTTTGTGCGGTTTGCCGAAACTACGTCGGATGAGATCGAGCAGGCATTGAAGGAATTGGAAAGTAAAGGGATGAAGCAACTGGTTTTGGACATGCGTAACAACGGCGGCGGTATTTTGGAAGAAGCAAAAATGATCGTGGACAAATTTCTGCCCGGCGGTAAGATGATCGTATATATGAAAGGACGTATTCCTGGATCTACGCAGGAATTTTATTCAAGCGATAAAAAGTCATATCGAAGTTACCCGATCGTGGTTCTGATCAACCGCGGCTCTGCCTCTGCATCGGAAATTGTCGCGGGTGCGATACAAGATTTAGACAGGGGTGTTGTCGTAGGCGAACGCAGTTTCGGAAAGGGATTGGTGCAAAATCAATTTGACCTGAATGACGGCTCGGCGGTGCGTATTACGATTGCCCGTTATTACACGCCGAGCGGTCGCCTGATTCAAAGACCTTATGATAATAAGTCGCTCGAAGATTATTATGGCGAAGCCCGGCTAAATGATACGCTGCATACTGACACGTCAAAAGTGTTTAGTACGTCGATGGGGCGCAAAGTTTTCGGCGGCGGCGGTATTGTTCCGGATTATTTCATCACGGACAACGACACGGTGACAGCATATTATATCAAGCTTTGGGGCAAAGGTGTTTTCAGGGATTTTACAAATAATTATCTTGAAAAAAACGGCCCGGCATTACGCGATCAATATAAATCAAATTTCATGCAGTTCGGAAAATCTTTCGACCTGACAGAATTGGACATTCAGGAAATGGTGAATCTAGGTGTTCAAAAAGGCATTCAGATTGATCAAAAATCGGTTGATACGGATAAAGACCTGATGAAGAATTTGGTGAAAGCCGAGATTGCGCGTTACATATGGAGCAGTTTTGAGGCGTCTCAGGTACGCTTTCAGAACGATCCTGCGCTAAAACAGGCCGTAACGTATTTTCCGCAGGCCAGAGAAATCACAGAGACGCGTGTCAAAACGAAATAACTTCGAAAAGCATTTGATATAAGGGAGAACGTATGAGGAAAAAAATAATATTGCCGTCGTTGTTAATCATAGTGGTCATCGCTGTGGTTACCGGCTTCACTCAGTCTGCGAGGTTTTCCAACGAAAATTCCGGAAAACTCAAGGGCGTCCTCGACATGATCGAAAAGACTTATGTTGAAGAAGTCGACGGTAACAAACTGGTGGATGACGCTATCATAGGGGCGCTGAAGAGTCTCGATCCACATTCGGTATACATCCCGCCGAAAGAAATGAGGCAGGTCAAAGAAGAATTTCAAGGTAATTTTGAAGGCATTGGAATTTCATTTGAAATCGTAAATGGCATACTGACCGTAGTGTCGCCCATACCCGGAACGCCATCGGATCGCGCAGGAATTCTTGCCGGGGATAAGATCGTCATGATCGATCGTACCACGGCCAAGGGTATTACCAACGAGGAGGTATTCAAAAGGCTCAAAGGACCGAAGGGGACTACGGTACATGTAAGCATAGAACGCGCCGGTGTCAATGAATTATTGGAGTTTGACATTGTTCGCGATAAAATACCGATCTTCACGGTGGACGCGAAGTTCATGTGGGATGAACAAACCGGATACATCAGGTTGAATAAATTTGCCGAAACTTCATCCGATGAGATCGAACTCGCCATACAGGAACTCGAGATCAGAGGTATGAAGCAGTTAGTGTTGGATCTGAGAAATAATGGCGGAGGATACTTAGAGCAAGCCGAAATGATCGTAGATAAATTCTTACCGGGGGGAAAAATGATTGTTTACACCAGGGGGCGTATTTCTAATTCGTCGAGAGAATACATCTCGACGTCTAAGAGTTCCTACCGTAAATTTCCGCTGATCGTCTTGGTTAATCGTTATTCCGCTTCGGCCTCCGAAATTGTTTCCGGCGCTTTACAGGATCTGGACCGGGCAATCGTTGTTGGTGAAAGAACTTTTGGCAAAGGGCTGGTACAGTCGCAATATGATTTGAATGACGGTTCCGCGGTGCGCATCACGACGGCGCGCTATTACACGCCGAGCGGCAGGCTGATTCAGCGTTCGTATAATGGCAAATCTCAGGAGGATTATTATAGGGAAGCGCATTTAAATGATACGCTGCATACGGACTCTTCAAAGATCTATTTTACGACGATGGGGCGACAGGTATTTGGCGGTGGAGGAATTGTCCCAGATTACCATGTGGGAAACGATACTTTTAGTGTTTATTATGCGAAGATGTGGAGCAAAGGCGTTTTCCGCGAGTACGTCAATAAATTTTTGGAAACCAATGGCCCGGCCTTACGTGTACAATACAAAGAAAATTATCCTGATTTTCTGAAATCGTATGAAATTTCTGAATCCGATTTTCAGTCATTAATTCGGTTAGGCATTCAGAAAGATGTTCTTGCCGATGAGAAGGCCATTGAAAAAGACAAAGAGGACATGAAAAATGTGGTAAAAGCGGAAGTGGCGAGGTATATCTGGAGTTTAAATGAATCGGCACAAGTGCGCCTTAAGGCAGATCCGGCTATACGGGAAGCTATTGGGTATTTTCCGGAGGCGGTAAAATTTGCAGGAAAGAAATAAGAAGAAATGAAAAATAAAAGGCGTTCCGGCGGGTACCGGAACGCCCGTGATGAATCCCATTTCCCGGCTCATATCTGAGAACTGAAATATTCAAAAACGTAATTGTTGATCTTATAGTTTTCATTTGACATTTTGATGCAGAACGATTTCATTAGGTTCATGCCGCCGCCGCGGTCAATCGCATAACGGCTGCCAAGTTTGTAAACTTTCTTTTCTCGGATCAGTTTTTCCATGATGGCCTTTATCATGCCGATGTTTTTCGGATTTTCTTTCATGTGTAACCGTTTTGCAACCACGTTTGCAGAAGTCGGCTCGCAATCCAAACCAAAACGCAAGATTCGGCTTTCCAAATCCATGAAAAGCGGGGCATTTTTAGTTTTCCTGGACACTGCGATACTTTCCTTTGGTTGCATTTGAACTCCTCCTTTGGTGACGGATGAATAAGATTTTTTTGTGTAGCTTATTTAGTTACAAATTGTTTGCCAATCTTTGTTTTCATGTAATATACTGTATAATATTAACATACAAATCTGCGTGCACTAGCAATATGCGGTCAGATTTGTCTCATCATATTCACATTGAAACAATTTGAGACAATGCCTTTTCCTTAGGGTTTGAATTTTGGGAACAAACACTACTTTGCGAATACGATCATTTAACATAAAAAGGAGAAAAACAATGCCATACGACGAAAGACTGGTATCACCGATGCGACAAGACTTGACACGCATAGGATTTAAAGAATTGAGAAATGCTGCAGAGGTCGAGGATGCCATTAAAGCAGAAAGTGGTACGACCTTAGTTGTAGTAAATTCAGTATGCGGATGTGCAGCAGGAATGGCGCGCCCTGGCGTGGCATTATCATTAAATAATAAAGTGGTTCCGAATCACCTTACGACTGTTTTTGCCGGCCAGGATATTGAGGCGGTATCAAAAGTTCGAAGTATGATACCGGAAATTCCTCCTTCATCCCCTTCAGTCCTGTTGTTCAAGGATGGGAAACTTCTATGGACGTTGCAAAGGTTTGAGATTGAAGGTCATTCTGCGTCAGAGGTTGCGGGAAAACTCACCGCGGCTTACGATGACTTTTGTTCGTAAAGCCGTAACTCAAAACGGACGAATTTCCGGTAAAAGTGAGAAATGAGATCGGTGACATTATGAAGACCATGAAAGCGGTAGTTCTGCGGGACATTGGAAGCCTTGAGAAGTTGTCATACGAAGATGTGGCTTTTCCGATTGTCAAATCAGGCGAAGCCGTCGTGCGTGTTAAAGCGGCCGCCCTGAATCACAGAGATTGGTGGATTGTACAAGGGCTGTATGCCAAAATAAAAGTTCCGGTCATTTTAGGTTCAGACGGCGCAGGAGAGGTGGTAAATGTTGGCGATCCAAAAGATGAAGGTTTTGTCGGCAAACAGGTTGTAATTCATCCGAGTTTGAGTTGGGGCGATAATTCCCGAGCTCAGAGTAAAGACTTTAGAATTCTAGGCATGCCGGATAACGGGACTTTGGCGGAGTACGTAACCGTTCCGCTCAGCAATATTTTTGAAAAGCCTGAATATCTAACGGACGAAGAATCTGCCGCACTGCCATTGGGAGGACTGACCGCATATCGGGCGCTGTTTGTACAGGGGAAGCTGCAAGAAAAAGACGTTGTCCTAATAACGGGAATTGGCGGAGGAGTCGCCTCACTCGCCATGCAAATGGCTTTAGCTGCCGGAGCAATAGTAATGGTCACATCCGGTCATGAGGAAAAAATTCAACGCGCGGTTAAGGCAGGAATAGCATTTGGAAGCAATTATAATGACGAAGACTTCTTCAAGAAACTGACGGCTGCGGCAGAGAGTTACGGCGGTATTGATCTTATTATTGATAGCGCGGGTGGAAAAGGATTTGGGGATTTGATGGCGCTCATAAAGCCGGGTGGCCGGATTGTCAATTTCGGTGCGACGGCAGGAAACCCTGAGTCATTCGATTTAAGGAAAATGTTCTGGAAACAAATCACACTTCAAGGTTCGACCATGGGGACACATGAGGATTTTGGAAACATGATCGCTTTCTTCCGCCTGCACCGGATCAAGCCGCTTATTGATAAAGTCTTCTTGTTGAAAGACGTTGTAAATGCATTCCAGCGTATGAAAGATGGAATTCAATTTGGAAAAATCGTATTGAAACCTTAGATTATCCCGGCAATAAAATTGAATCATTAGACGCGTGTGAGTAAAAAAAACTTTATTGAGGAGTATGAGGATGGAATCAAACCAAACAGAACCCGTGGCTGAGATGAACGTTTTCAGCAGAGTTATTAATTTGTTCGTAACGCCTTCTAAGACACTCGAAGCGCTTATTGCAAAACCCGATTGGGTAACGCCTCTAGTTTTAATTTTTTTGATGTTTATTGCGACGAGTATCCTGCTAAAAGAGGTCATACAAGCAGAACAAGCAGTGGCAACTAAAGAATCCATCATGAAGAACGCCCAAATTCCAGACAATCAGAAAGAACAATACGTCGAGCAGAGCGTTACGATGATGAAGAAATTTTGGGCCGTTGGAATCGGCGTGGGATTTATTGTCGTTCTTGCGCTCTATTTGTTAGGAGGCTTAGTACTTCATTTGGCTGGAAAAAATATTTTAAAGGGTGAAGGAACTTATCTGCAGGTCTTGTCAATTTTTGGATACAGTGGGCTGGTTGATATATTAGCAGGAATCATCAAAGTGCCTTTAATGATGGCTAACCAGACGATGCGCGTGGATACCGGTTTAGGCATGCTGGTCGCCACGGATCAGACGCGAACACCGCTGTATGTTTTATTGAGCAAGTTTGATCTGTTTACTTTTTGGCAATTGGCCATACTCATCATCGGGCTGTCGATGTTATATAAGTTCTCCAAAGAAAAGTCCGCCGCTTTGGTCATCGGATTATGGCTGATATGGGTTCTACTCAGTGTCGGATTTACGGCGCTGGGAACCAGCATGGGAGGATAAACTCGATTAACATTCCTCATTCTGACGTTTAACGTAAACTCCATGAAGTTGTCTTCATGGAGTTTTTTTTTTGAAACTTTTGTTGTGTTTAGCTGTCTAATAAGTGCTGAAAAGGCCGGAGCGCGGTTGGCAATTTGAAATATATTTTGTAGATTAGAAAAAAAAATGAAACAAAGTATATTGAATTACGAATATAGAATTAGTTTAAAAATCAAATTGAACTTATGAGGAGATAATCATGAAACAATGGACATTATGGGCGATGATTTTCATAGCGGTAACCCCAATAAGCGCTCAGGAAAAAAAGGCAATTGATATTGATGAAGCGGTTAAAATTGCCATGAAGAATAACATACAGGTTATTTCAGCACAAAATAATTATAATTCGACCGTTGCCGCCGTGTTACCGAAAACCTGGGGTCAGAATCTCCCCACGATCAGCGCCAATGCCAATTACAGCCATACCATGTTGAATGCAGTCAATGCCAGAGCTGATTCTTCCAATTTTGGCCAATTCGGCAGTCCAAAAAGCAATTCATATTCGTATTCCCTAAATGCAAATTACGTAATATTTGACGGACTGAAGAGATACGATGAAATGAGCCGGGCGCGGATTGATGAGAGTTCTGCCAGGTTTGATTATGAGAACACGAGGCAGGAGGTTACGCTTAATGTTTACGAATCATATATTAATGTTCTGAAGAATCAGCAGCTGCTCAAGATTGCCGAAGAAAATCTAAAGCGAAGTGAAGAACAATTGAAGCGACTAGAGGAAAGAAACCGTCTGGGCGCGCAGATTTTGTCCGATGTATATAAACAGAGAGTCCAGGTTGGATCGGACAAACTTGCATTGAATAGAGCCAAGAATAATCTGAGGACGTCGAAGGCGAGTTTGAATAATCTGATCGGCGAGGACGTGAATACAGAATTTGAGCTCAAAGAATTATCTTTGGACGTTTCATTTGACTCAAAACAATTCGATTTTATGCAGTCGTATGAAACGGCATTGGAAAGCCGCAAAGACTACCTTGCATCGAAGAAAAAGGTAGAGAGTACTCGGCGTTCGCTGTCCATTGCGAAAAGCGGATATTTTCCAACCTTGTCAGCCGTTGCGAGTTATAACTGGAACAACACGGCTCTAAATTTTAAAGATTATAATAATCAGGATAACGCATCCATCGGCCTCAATTTGTCTATTCCGATTTTTACCGGTTTTCAGACGAATACCGGAGTTGTGCAGGCAGATCAAAGATATCAAACAGAACGCAGCAATTTAGAAACCACAAAACGCAAAGTTGCGCTGGATATTAAAATTGCGCTGTTAAATATGCAAACCTCTTATGAAAATGTGAAATTATCGGAAGAAAACGTAAAGTCGGCCAAAGAAGATCTGCGCCTGGCTACGGAGCGTTACAATCTCGGCGCTGGAACCGTTTTGGATCAGATCACGGCCAATACGGGATACTCGACTGCGGAGGCAAATTATACGCAGTCCATCTACGACTTCATATATGCGCGTCAGCAGTATTTTCTTGCCGTAGGAATTTTGGGCAACTAAGTCTAAAAACTAAATTTTACTTTTATTAAGGAGAAACTCTATGTCCAAGAAGAAAAAGATACTCATCGGCGCCGGATTGGCAATCGTCATCACGGCCGTCGTCGTATTCAATCTGGCAAATAAGAAAGAAAATTTAATTGAGGTTCAGACAGAAAAAGTAAAGCGCGGCGACGTGATCAAAACGGTCAGCGCATCCGGGAAAATTCAGCCGGTGACGGATATAAAGATCAGTTCCAATGTCAGCGCTAAAATCATGACGCTGACGGTCAAGGAAGGGGACCGGGTTCAGCGCGGACAATTGTTGGTTTCTCTGGACCGTACAATATATGAAGCTTCAGTGAATCAATCCAAAGCAGAACTCACGCGCGCAAGGTCACAGGTGATTTCTGCCGAGGCGAGTTTGCTAAAAGCTAAACAAGATTACGATCGGATCAAGGGTCTGCATGACAAGAAACTTGCTTCCGATTCTGAACTTCAATCAGCCGAGGCGGGGCTTTCAATGAGCCGGTCGGCTGTAGAATCTGCCCAAAGCCAGGTTCAGGCAGCGCAGGCCGATCTGGATCGCAGTTTGGATAATTTGAGTAAAACAGAGATTTTTTCACCTATCGCCGGCACGGTGAGCAAATTAAATAAAGAAGTTGGTGAAATTGCATTAGGCTCCCAATTCTCTCAGGATGTGATCATGGTTGTCGCTAATTTAGCAGAGATGGAAGCGCGTGTCAATGTGGATGAAAACGATGTGGTATCCGTCAGTTTAAATGACTCGGCTGTTATCGAAGTCGATGCGCTGAACGATCAAAAACTACACGGACGCGTAACGGAAATTGCCAATACGGCCAATATCAAAGCGGCCGGCACACAGGAAGAAAAAACAGAATTTGAAGTAAAGATCGCTTTATCGGACAATCTTCCGACATTAAGACCGGGAATGTCCACAACCTCCGATGTCACTACGGATGTGAAAACCAATGTGCTGAGCGTTCCTATTCAATGCGTCACCGTGCGTCTGCCTGAAAAATTGAAACACAAAGAGGGCGTTGAGAAAGATGTCGCCATCGCCAACGATACGGCGAGTGAATTCAAACCAAATAAAGACGGCGTAGTCGAAGTGGTTTTTGTTATTGAAAATGGAACTTCAGTTGCCAAAGCCGTAAAGACGGGAATTCAAAGCGAATCTCATATTGAAATTCTAGAGGGTTTAAAAGAAGGAGATGAGGTTGTCATAGGAAACTACCGCGCCATAAGCAAACTGCTTGAAAACGGATCAAAAGTAAAAGTTGATAACGAGAAGAAGATAGCCAAGGGCGGCAACGAAGAGGAACGCGACGGCAATTAGTACGACTGATAGGTCAGTGATAAAAATAAGGACTGTAAAATGGTAATAGATTTCAGAAATATGACCAAAGTGTATACGATCGGCACAGAGCAGGTTCATGCTCTACGCGGGGTTTCCATGACGATCAAAAAGAACGAGTACATTGCGCTGATGGGCCCTTCAGGATCCGGTAAATCAACGATGATGAATATGATAGGATGTTTGGATACGCCCACCAGCGGTGAATATCTTTTTGAGGGACAGGACGTCGCAAAATTAACGGACGATCAATTGGCCGAAATCCGCAATAAACGAATAGGTTTTGTGTTCCAGAACTTCAACCTGATTCCGCGCTCCGATGTGTTTCATAACGTGGAATTACCCATGATCTATGCGGGCGTAGGTGCGGCGGAACGCAAAAGTGCCACGCTAGATGCGATAGAAAAAGTCGGCCTCACCGAACGTATGAAACACAAACCGAATGAACTTTCCGGTGGCCAGCGCCAGCGAGTTGCAATTGCCAGAGCATTAGTGAACAACCCGTCGATCATTTTGGCAGATGAACCCACCGGAAATTTAGATTCAAAAACCGGTGAAGAGATCATGGGCGTGTTTGAGGATCTCTACAAAGCGGGAAACACGATTATCCTCGTAACCCACGAAGAAGATATTGCGTCCCATGCGCGCCGCGTCGTTCGTCTAAAAGACGGTTGCATCGAAGTCGATGAGATGATGAACGGAAGAAAAGTATTTAAAAAAGTTCTTGTTGACGCATAAAGACAGATAATCCATCACGTTCAAAAAGATTATATATGAAACGACTGTTTTACGAAACTCTGGAAGCGTTCCGTATTGCGCTCAACGCGATTCGCGCCAATAAAGCACGCGGATTCCTTACAACTCTCGGTATTGTCATTGGAATTACAGCTGTATCTACTACGATGACTGTCATGGTCGGCATGAGAAATTCATTTCAGTCCCAATTGTCGGCCATGGGGACAGATGTGCTTTATGTGTCGAAACACCCGTGGCTGATCATGGACGACTGGTGGAAGTATCGTAACCGGCCGCAAATTACATTTGACGAAAGCAAAAAACTCAAAAAAGCATTGGGAGATAAAATCGTAGCGGTTAATCCCAGCGTTGGCACTGTCCGACCCGTCAAATATGAATCCAAGACGCTGGAAGATATTTTCGTTCGCGGGACGACGGAAAACGAGTTATTCACATCTTCTGCCGTACCCGCAGCGGGCCGGTTTGTGACGAATCTCGATGTGGAGAATTCAAAGTACATTTGTGTGATCGGCTATGATGTCAAGGAAAAATTGTTTGAAAACAAAGATCCTATAGGAAAAAAATTGAAAATAGGAGCCTACAATTTCAAAATAGTGGGTGTCATAGAAAAGCAAGGGCGATTTCTCGGCGGTTTAGGCGGGCCTAATTTGGATGCCCAAGTAGCCATTCCGATTTCGACTTTTCTTAAATCGTACGGACGTTCCAGAGGATTGCAGCTTGCTGTAAAAGTCAAAGATATGAGTTTGATGGATGACACATCGGATGAGATCACGGGCGCCATGCGGAAAATAAGAAAACTAAAGCCTACTGCCGGTGAAAATTTTTCAATAAATCGCCAGGATACCTTTACAAAAGTATACGATCAAATTATGGGTGTTGTCGGCTTGGTGGGAGTTCTTATTACGAGCATTTCCCTGTTTGTCGGCGGTATCGGCGTCATGAATATTATGTTTGTATCCGTGACGGAAAGAACGCGTGAGATCGGGATTCGAAAGGCGATTGGCGCAAAACGAAAAACCATTCTGGTTCAATTTCTTTTTGAAGCTGCCATGATATGTTTGATCGGCTGCGGTATTGCATTGATTCTATCTTATATTATAAGTTACATAATCAATATTTTCTTTACTGCGCAGTTGTCGATTGGCGTGGTTCTTGTTGCCGTCCTGATCGCAATTGTCGTCGGCATATTGTCCGGTTTTTTACCGGCGCTGAAAGCTTCGAGGTTAGACCCCATAGATGCATTGCGTTATGAATAATAATCATATACGGTTATAAAGAAAAATTATGAAAATTGATTTAGGCGAAAATATCAAAATGGCATTTAATGCCGTAATAACTAACAAGCTCCGCTCCTTTCTAACGCTGGTGGGCGTCGTCGCTGGAGTAGCTTCAATTATCGCGGTCATGACAGGCATCGCCGTCATTCAAGCAAAATTAGACAGCGACCTTAGCCGCTTAGGTTCGAATACATTCCAAGTTCAAAAGTGGCCGGCGATTGGCGGCCCGGGGCAAAACTGGCGAAAGATACAACGACGCAAACCGCTTACGATCGAGCAGGCGGATCTTATTCGTGAAAAGGTTAAAGACGCGGAATTAGTCGGTGCTGAGTTGTGGGAACAGCCGGCACAACTTGCGCATGAGGACTTGAAAACGAACCCAAACGTTTCCCTCGCAGGAGGAACGCCCGAATTTCAGATTAACAATAACCAAATGGTCGGTGTTGGCAGATTTATTTCCGACGAAGATGTAAAGGTTGGCCGGAAAGTAATTGTCATAGGTTCGCGCATCGTAAATAAAATATTTCCATTCAAAGACCCCATTGATCAAATAGTGAAAATCGGCGGCCAGAAATATACGGTGATCGGCGTTTACGAAGAATTAGGAGATACGCCTTCCGGATCGGGCGACAACAGCGCGTGCATTCCCATCTCGGCGTTTGTACAGCAATTCGGCCTGAAAGATTCAGACGGGCGTGACCGGTCGGTAAATATTACCGTCAAAGCCCGGCAGGGAGTGGAATTGGATGATTTAATCGAAGAGGTCAGGGGAGTTCTGCGCATCAAACGGGGAGTAAAACCGCTCGATGAAGATGATTTTGACATATTTTCAAATGACAGTATGGTACGCGCTTTTGGAGAAATGACGGCGGTGATCAAACTGGTAGCGATTGCAATGGGTGGGATAGCGTTGGTAGTAGCCGGCATAGGCATTATGAATATCATGCTGGTGTCGGTAACTGAACGTACAAAAGAAATCGGAATTCGTAAGGCTATCGGTGCGAAACGAAAAGATATTATGCTGCAGTTTCTGATCGAAGCGGTAGTTTTATGCGAGATCGGCGGATTCATTGGCATTGGGGTGGGTGTTGCGATTGGTAATATTGTCAGCATACTTGTGAATGTGCCCGTAACTATCCCGTATGACTGGGCAATCGCCGGACTGATTTTCTGTAGTTTTATAGGTATTATTTTTGGTATGTGGCCGGCCTCGAAGGCATCAAAACTTGATCCTATCGAATCGCTGCGTTTTGAATAAATGCATAAGTTAGAAAATAGGACGCGTATGACTAACATTATAAAAGCTAGCCTGGTTCAGGGATTGGTGATCTTATTTTCTTTGAATTCAGCATTGTTTGCTCAAGCCGATCTTGAACGGGGCCGGGAATTATTTAAGAACAAAAAATACGCTGAAGCAAAATCGATTTTTGAAACAATTTGTAAAGGACCCGATCATCACGCCGAGGCACATTATTATCTTGGTTCCATTTATCTGAGGTTTGACCGGGATCCGGAAAAAGCAGTCGATCATCTCGAAAGAGCCGTTGAAGCTGAGAATTCCAATGCAAAATATCACCTGATGTTATCCAGCGCACTAGGCGCAAAAGCCATGCAGAGCAACATGTTCAAGCAAGCTTTATTGGCTCCCAAGATCAGGAAAGAAATTGAAAAAGCTGTTGAGCTGGATCCCAATTATGCAGAGGCACGTGGGGCATTGATCCAGTTCTATATTATGGC
>JAEUSK010000112.1 GCA_016787925.1 bacterium
AACGCTTCATTAAATAACGCATCGTACGCGCCGGCCTCCGCTTCGCCATCCACATTTTCACGCGGTTCTTCTTTCATGACAAAATCTTTTCGTGGAAATGCCGGCATCTTGCTGATATACTCCACGATCGATTCCGTTTCCCGTGTGGACGTGAACGCATTTTGAATGCGAATAGGCATCGCGCCGGGTGGAAGATACAGCATGTCGCCTTTCCCGAGCAGAAGTTCCGCTCCACCCATATCGAGAATGGTTCGAGAGTCGATCTTGCTGCGCACCTGATAAGCTATTCGCGCCGGAAAATTGGCCTTGATCAATCCCGTGAGTACATCGACGGACGGGCGCTGCGTCGCTACGATCAGGTGAATCCCTACCGCACGTGCCATCTGCGCCAACCGCGTGATAGACGTTTCCACTTCCCGCGGCGCGGTCATCATGAGGTCGGCTAATTCGTCAATGATCGCAACTATGTATTCCAATTTGTAATGATGGGTCTTTCCGTCATCCGGCAAGCTGCCTTCATGCCAGCGCTTATTGTAATCTTCGATATTGCGAACATTCGCGTGCGCGAGTTTCTCATAACGATTTTCCATCTCCTCGACAAGAGCCTTGAGCATCAATTTCGCATTTTCAGGTTTCGTAATTACGTCTTCCATGATCTCTCCGCGCTGGTTGCGCAAGCAGATCAGATGATGATCTTTCAAACGCCGGTACAAAGCCAGCTCAACTTTTTTCGGATCAACCATGACGAACTTTACATCCGAAGGATCAAATTGATACAACAAACTGGTGATAAACGAGTTGACGCCAACGCTTTTCCCTGAACCGGTAGTGCCTGCTATTAGTAGATGCGGCATTTTTGCCAGGTCTTCAAAATGGATTTCGCCATCAATGGTCTTACCGAGCGCCAAGCCTAATTTATATTTATGTTTCACATTCTTAAAATATTTGTCTTCAAATAAACTACGAATCAATACCGGCGAGGCTTTCGGTTTTGGAATCTCCACCTGAATCGTTCCCTTGGATGTAACCGGAACCATACGAACCGATTTCACTTTCATCGACAGAGCTAATTCATCTTCCAGGCCGGTGATCTTCGAAATTTTCAGTCCGGTCGGTAATTCCAATTGATAGATTGCCACCACCGGTCCATTGTACTCAGTGGCGACTACTTTTGTATCTATGCCAAATTCGGACAGAGTTTTGATAATGAGATGAATTTTCTGATCTAATTCCTGAATCTGTTCTTCGGTTAATTTCTCAATTTCCTGGGTCGGTTCCAAAAGATCCAGCGAAGGATGACGGTAACGTTTCCGCGCAGCTTGGTTCTCCTTATCAAAATCGATCTCTGTGTCAAATGTTTTTTCCTGGGCAGCCGCTACCTTAATTTTTTCAACCGGCTTTTCGTCATTGATTTCATTCACATCAGTGCTGTCTTTTGATTCGCGCCGGAGCTCGAATTCTCCGGCTTCATTCGTAACGGACTCTTGTTCATCCGGACTTTCCTGATTATCTTTTGTCTCTTCTTTTTTGAAAGACGAATCGGTTTGTTTTTCATGAACCGTTTCCTCTTTGAGATAATCGTCGACATGCTCGGCATCAAATGCGTTTTTTGCAATATCTTTAAAGTCTACATTAGATAAATCAACTGCCGGATCCTCCTCGGTTTTTTCTTTGGAAGTTGCGGACTGAGCAGACTCCGTCGTACTTTCGATGCCTTCCATTTTTTTGGCTATTCTATCCGCCGCTTCCAGTTCTCTTACCTCCTGCGTATTGTCAAAGTCAATCGACGGGATGACGAACTGTTTTTCAATGTGCCCCAACGACTTGACGTCACGCATGAACTGGGTGTCCATCCCGGACTCAAATCCCGTGATGTCTTTGTTTTCTGCAGACGGCTTAATTTCAGTTTTCGATATCTGCTGATTTTCATTTACGCCGGTCGTTTCATTGATGAATTTTGGTTTTGTATTTTCGACAGGCACTTCCGACTTCTTTTCCTCGACGACATTAGGTGTACTCAGATCAGGCGGAACTAGGTCCTCGGCTTGATTTTCCTTCTGCAAATATTGCGGAATGAACGGTTTTTCTGCTTCTTGAATGACCGCTTCTGACGCATTCCCGCTTAACATCTGCGCATCCTGAACGGCAAGCTTTTCATTTTTTCGTTTTTCTTCTTCCAGTAACGCGCTCTGGCGATTCTTGAATTTAGAAATGGTTTCCGAAGTTTGACGGTATGAAGAAATGAATATATGTTGAATCGCCGGTATCAGATCTGCAATACTGATGCGTGTAACCATAATCACCCAAACAAGCGAAACCACTACCCATATTGCCATGGAGCCGAATTTATTCAGCCAAACAAATAACTGCGTGGCGATCATACCGCCTAAAAAACCGCTCGCACTCCAGCCCGCGCCGGGAACGTCGGTGTAAGGCAATGCTAACCACGTTGAAACAATGATCATCAGTGTGAGAATATAAAATGCAAACTGGTTGACAAGGAAGATACTTTTGTGGGTAAATAACAACCAGCCGTAAACGAAAAACAACGTCGGCACAGCAATAAACGCATAACCGAACGTGTAGAAAACAAGATAGTATGAAATATACGCGCCAACGACGCCAAGAAAATTAGCCAATTGATTTGCCCGCCATAACTCCATGATACTCGCCGGATGCTCGCTGGGACGGTGTGAGACGATCGCAAGAATCAATAGAACGCAGAAAGTCATTAACAAAAGTCCTGCGATCTCTTCTTTGAGCTTGGTGCTCAAATTAAGGTTTAAACCTCTTTTCGGCTGCGGTTTCTGAGGAACTTTGGGCTTTGGCGAACCGGTTGTTTTGGCTTTAGGACTATTTCGTTTCTTTGATTGCATACAAAAAGTTAGACACAAAAAGATTGAAATTTAGGATACGTATACACTAACCGTAAGGCTGTTTTGTTTAAGCCCTCAGTTCACGTCTAATTTTCTTTATAAACTTCGACTTTTATTCTTTATCTTATTTACTCGGATTACCGTTGTAAAAAGGAGTCGGAATGACTTTAGCTGACAGACTACGTCCGCGCGCATTGACGGTCAATGAGGTTCCGTTTTCGGAAAACCGCGTATCTACGTATGCCATCGCGATCGCTTTCTGAAGCGTTGGTGAGAAAGTTCCACTCGTAATAATCCCAACTTTTTCCCCGTCCTTCATCACATCATACCCGTGACGCGCAGGAATTCTCCCTTCGACTTCCAGTCCAATCAACAGCCGTGTCAAGCCTTTTTCTTTGGCTTTCAGCATAACATCACGTCCGTTAAAATCACCTTTTTTCAATTTCGTGATCCAGCCTAAGCCCGCTTCGAGAGGATGGGTGGTTTCATCAATATCATTTCCGTATAAACAATATTTCATTTCGAGCCGCAGCGTATCGCGTGCACCTAAACCGGCAAGGCCGATGTTAAACTTTTCGCCCGCCTTCATGACCGCATTCCAAATCTTATCGCCGTATTTCTCATCGAAATAAAGTTCGTATCCGATTTCTCCGGTATAACCCGTTCGCGAAATCGTCATATGAACGCCGTCTACCTCGCCTTCATCGAACCAATAGAACTTAATATTCGATAAATTGACAGTCGTCAATTGCTGAAGGACATTCATCGCATTAGGCCCCTGGAGGGCAAGTAACGCGATATTATCGCTGACGTTTTCTAACTTCGCATTGGCAGGGCAGTGAGACTTCAGCCAATTAAAATCTTTTTCCAAATTTGCCGCATTGACAACCAACATAAATTTGTCTGCATACCGGTACACGATAAGATCGTCGACAATACCGCCATCGGGTTTACACATGGCACTGTATTGCGCCTGATGCAATGCAAGTTTAGAAACATCATTGACGGTCATTTTTTGCAGGAATTCCATCGCACCGTCGCCGCTAACATAAAATTCACCCATGTGTGTCACGTCGAAAACGCCGACGTTCGTTCTCACACGCAGATGCTCTATAATATCTCCGTCATAACGGATCGGCATGTAATAGCCGGCAAATTCCGCCATCTTTGCGCCGGCAGCAACATGCTTGTCATAGAATGGCGTCTTTTTTATCAGTCCAGATGAGGTAGACAATTTATTCTCCTGAAGTTAGATCAACGTAAAAAAACAAAAACCCAAACTTCCCGCCGATATCGCTGATCTACGCGGATAAATATTTCTGCGCAAATTTGCGCAATCTGCGGGAGATAAAAATCATAATTTTTTAACTGCTGCATCTATTTTCTCCAATGCTTTAGCAATATTCTGGATCGAATTCGCATAAGAGAATCGTAAGTAGCCTTGCCCGTATTCGCCAAAAGCCGTTCCGGACAATGCCGCAACGCCGGCTTCATTTAATAAATAATCCGCCAATTTCTTCGACTCCAATCCCGTCTTCGTGATATTCGGAAACACGTAAAATGCACCAAGCGGCTTTTTACACGAAAAGCCTTTGATCTTGTTGAGTCCGTCAACGATAAAATCGCGGCGCTTCTGAAATTCCGCCACCATCTTATCCACTTCGCTTTGTGATCCTTGCAAAGCTTCTACGCATGCCCGCTGAACGAAACTATTGGTACACGAATTACTATTGGTCATAAGCTTCGCCACCATACCTGCGAGATCTCTTGGCATCACGCCGTATCCTGCGCGCCAGCCGGTCATGGCATACGTTTTGGAAAATCCGTCGAGAATGATCGTACGCTCTTTCATGCCGGGCAAACTCGATATACTGAAATGCTCCGAACCGTACATAATGCGGCTGTATATCTCATCTGACATCACATAACAATTATAATTCTTCACGATATCCGCAATGTCCTGAATGTCTTTTTGCGTAAAAACACCGCCCGTCGGATTTGCGGGAGAATTGATAATGATGAGTTTGGTCTTGGAATTGATCTTCGACTT
>JAEUSK010000131.1 GCA_016787925.1 bacterium
GAGTATCCAATTCTGTACCAATGAAAGCAAAAGCAACTTGGTGTTTCGAAATACGATTGGGAGTTCTTCATATTTCACTTTGGCCAATGGCGGATACATCATGAGAATAAGGCCAATGGCAATGGGTATGTTTGTTGTACCAGAACTCAATGAATCCCAGAATCCGGCAATTCCTGGAAGCAGATATCCGGCCGCTACCCCGAAAAACATAATCAAGAAAATCCACAGCGTGAGGTAGCGGTCGAAGATAGATAACTGTTTGGATACGGATGTCAAAATGCACCTCGTTTTAGTTTGTTACTTTGGCCATATCGAGAAGCCAGCGCTCTAATGTTAATTGTGTCGGAATTTTTTCGCTGATGACCACGATGCCGGCCCTAGTACTATAATATCTGACATGATCGTTACTCGTTCGCCTGTAATTCTTTGCGATACAGATCGTAAAATCTCTCTTTTATCTGATCGCGTATCTTACGGAATTCTGCCAAAATCTCTTCCTCAGTTCCGGCAGCCTCCGCCGGATCTTCAAAACCGATATGCTGGCGATGTTTTACTTTGCCTGTAAAAACGGGACAATTCTCATTGGCGTTGCCGCACACGGTGACGACATAATCGAACGACTGATGAATAAATTGATTCGTGTTTTTCGGATAGTTCTTACTCAGGTCAACTCCCGCTTCAAGCATCACCTGAACGGCTTTTGGATGTACTTGTCCGGAGGGATGAGTTCCTGCAGAATAGACTTCCAGGTTTTTATCAAGCGATTTCAAAAAGCCTTCCGCCATTTGACTTCGGCAGGAGTTGCCGGTACACAAGATCAAAATTCTAACAGACATTCGTTTACTCCGAATTATTTATTTTATGCATTAGCTGAATTCAAAATTAAACTTTTCTCCTTCTCCAGTAATTCAACGGGAACGGAAAAAGTGATCTCATGCGCAAACACGTCCAACATTTTCTTTTTGACATAAGAACGGCTGCACACCAGGCTAATCTCGCGTTTCGGCACCGGCGGAACAAACTCCCTCATGTAGAGTTTTTTCTTTTCTTCTGAAAGTTCGCGCACGGCCAGAAAAGGGAGCAGAGTCATGCCGTAATTTTGTTCGACCAACTTACGAAGAGTATCTAAATTTCCGCTTTCAAATTTAAGAGAGGCCTTGCCGTGCGGATGTTCAGTGCGTTTCTGCTTGCACAATTCTACGGTTTGTCCTCGGAAACAATGGCCCTCGGTCAAAAGCCACATATCCGATAATTGCAGGTCTTTGATGTGAATTTTTTTTCGCGGGTTGAGCCGGTGTTCTTCCGAAATATACGCCACAAAAGGTTCATAAAACAATGGGCGCTCAATTACGCTCTTTTGACTCAAAGGCGTTGCGAGTAGTCCTGCATCAAGATCATCGCGCATCAGCCGTTCAACGATTTCTTTGGTTTGCAATTCTTCAATGACAAGTTCGACTTTCTGGTGTTTTGTTATGAAATTTTGAAGAAATAAATTGAGCAAGTAAGGCGCGAGAGTCGGAATAATGCCGACACGGAAAACCCCCGTTATCTCTGTCATTTCCGATTCAATGGATTGTTTTATTTTTTCACTTTCACGCAGAATCGTATGCGCCTGGTCAATGATCACCTTTCCGATCTCCGTTGGCGCAACAGGTTTTTTTCCCCGGTCAAACACCTTGACGCCCAACTCTTCTTCCAATTTTTGTATCTGCATGCTCAGCGTTGGCTGAGTCACAAAACAGTCTTTAGCCGCTTTGGAAAAACTGTTGTGCTTATCTACGCAAACAATGTACGACAATTGTAACAGGGTCATAACTGTATTATAAGTTTTATCTATGGCATGATAATGATAATCAATTTGATTTATACATGCAATTGTGTATATTCATACTGTTTATTACTTCAACCCCACCATTATTTACTATTCTTCAGGAGGAAAATTATATCATGGCAAATCAAAAAAAGAAAAAAGAAAAAGTCATTACGGCTTCGAAGAAAAGAAAACCCACGAAAAAGACTTCAAGTAAACCGCTTGCAAAGCATAAAAACTCCAACGCAGGCGAGTGCCCGTTTCCCGGCGTTCACAGTGTTGCTGGCGGTGGAACAAAAAACCGCGACTGGTGGCCAAATCAATTAAAATTAAGTATCCTGCGTCAACATTCTTCCCTTTCTAACCCAATGGGCGAAAATTTTAACTACGCTGAAGAATTTAAGAGCCTGGACTTTGATGCATTGAAAAAGGACCTGCAAAATCTGATGACCGATTCGCAAGACTGGTGGCCCGCAGACTTCGGACATTACGGACCTTTGTTTATCCGTATGGCGTGGCACAGTGCTGGCACTTACCGCATAGGCGACGGCCGTGGGGGAGCTGGTGCCGGACTACAACGTTTTGCTCCGCTTAACAGTTGGCCGGATAATACTAACCTCGACAAGGCACGGAGGCTGCTTTGGCCGATCAAGCAAAAATATGGTCGAAAAATATCTTGGGCGGATCTTATGATTCTTGCCGGTAATGTCGCATTGGAATCGATGGGTTTCAAGACCTTTGGATTCGGCGGCGGGCGTGAAGATGTTTGGGAG
>JAEUSK010000240.1 GCA_016787925.1 bacterium
ATGAAATGCGGTAATAGATGAGTTCGAATCTGCCATTTGAATTTACGCCGGCGGAAATCGGCCTTCGCGATGATGTTCGTATTTTTGCAGATACTTATATTCGGCCCGTTGCAGCCGATATGGACGCGCGCTCTGAATTTCCACTTGATAATATACGGCGTATGGCCCAAAAGGGATGGATGGGTATTCCATTCCCGAAAAAATTTGGCGGCATGGAGATGACCTCCGTCGCTTATGTTCTTGCAGTGATCGAACTTTCAAAAGTGTGTGCATCGCACGGCATCACATTAGCCGCCCATACCGGTATTGGATGCGGCCCGCTTTGGCTGTTGGGCACGGATGGCCAAAAGAAACAGTACCTGACACCGGGCGCGAAGGGGGAAAAACTTGCGTCGTTTGGATTAACTGAGCCGGGCGCGGGAAGTGATGCCGGCGGAACCAAGACCACGGCGGAGTTGCGGGGCGATCATTATGTCATCAATGGTTCCAAGATATTTATAACGAGCGCCGGATACGCCGATATTTTTGTTGTTACCGCGGTAACGGACAAAACCAAAGGTAAAGGCGGAATAAGTTCTTTTATTGTAGAGAAATCATTTCCTGGATTTATAGTCGGCAAAAAGGAAAATAAAATGGGCTGGCGCGCATCGGATACGCGTATGCTTCATTTTGAAAATATGCCGGTTCCCAAAGAAAATTTGCTCGGCCGCGAAGGCGAGGGATTAAAAGGATTTTTGAAAGTACTGGACGGCGGCAGAGTTGGCATGGCAGCACTATCTCTTGGTATTGCCATTGGCGCATACGACGAAGCTCTGAAGTATGCAAAGAAAAGGATGCAATTTGACAAACCCATTGCGGACAACCAGGCGATACAATTTTATCTGGCTGACCTGGCTTTGGCCATTGAATGCGGATGGCATCTTGTCTTGCATGCGGCCCGTAAGAAAGACGCAGGGATGCCGTTTACCAAAGAAGCGGCGATGGCAAAGTTACAAACCTCTGAACTGGCTATGCAAGCCACGACCAAAGCGATCCAGATCCTTGGAGGCGTTGGTTATACATCCGACTATCCGGTTGAACGTTATTTTCGCGATGCAAAAGTTTGTGAAATCGGAGAAGGAACCTCCGAAATTCAGAGGCTGGTCATCGCGCGCGAAATACTGAGAGATATACATGAATAGGTTTAATGTGAGAAATACCCAGCGACATCCCCTGCAGACCATTTTCAAACACTCGCCGATCATTTTTGCAAAATTTATTCTTGGGAAAAAACATTTTGCGGTCAAAGTCCTGCTCCTTTTCACATTAATTATCGGATGTGTGTTGTTATTCCCCGGAAGTGAATTCACACGTTACACGGAATATAAGGTAGGCACTGTCTCGCCGGATGAAGTTCGCGCGCCATTGACCTTTCCGGTTTATAAAAGTAAAGAGCAATTGGAAGACGAACGCAAAGAAGCGGAAAATCTGATTGCCCCATTGTTCGACAAAAACTTAAATGTCGCACAAGTTCAAATAGCAAGCCTGGATGAGTTGATGAGTTATATACGGCAACTGCGCCTCTCACCCAAACCGTTTGAATACACGGACGTCGATGGAAGAAAACAGAACTACATCCCGCAGTCCTACGATTCATTAAAAAACGCCATCAGCAAGGGATTCGGTTTTAACATTCTCGAAGACCGCTGGCAATTTTTGATCAATCGCGACCCGAACGGCTCCGACAGTTATGAAAAAGTAAAAAAGGATTCAGCCCGAAGCCTGCGGAAAATTACGCTTGGCAAAACAATGACGCACGCCCAGTTCATGGAATTCACATCCGATCTGTCGACTATCCTATCGGACCAATTCGTTTTGGGTATAATGGATGTCGAAAAAAATAATTTTAAAAGTCCAATTTCACCCATTAACGTCAGAACAGGAAAACAAGAATCGACGGAATTTGTTAAGAACATAAATGACATGGAAGAGGCGCGTTACCGTATTCAGGATTTGCTCAAAAGTTATTACACCGACCCCAAACTAATCAATGCCGGTTATGAAATTCTGACGCACTTTTTACTTCCAAATGTTATCAGTAACAGCGAGGAAACCAAACGCCGCAAAAAGGAAGCGTCTACTTCGGTTCCTCAAACTTATGGTTTTGTTCTTGCCGGCGACGTTATCGTTAGGAAAAACGAAACTATTACACAAAAGATACATCAGCAACTAATATCGCTAGAATCAACCTGGGCAGAAAAGATAAATATGGAAGGCGGCGTGGGTATTATTCTGCCTTACATCGGCCGCGGCCTGCTTGTGTTTTCCCTGCTTTTCTTTCTACTCAGTTACATTTATCTGAACCGGCCTGATATTTTGAATAGCGTAAGGAAGCTGGCGCTTCTCGTTTCAATCATTCTTATTGAAATAGGCTTTTATTACATATTCATACATATTCTTAATTTCCCAGTATACGTGATACCGATCGTGCTCAGTTCAGTTCTCTTGACTGTCCTTTTTGACGTTAGGCTGGGGCTGATTGCGACGGTTTCCATCGGATTTCTAATCGGTGCGATGCAGGGCTACGAATATACGACCGCCATCGTGCTTGTATTTGTTGGAACCATAGCGTGTGTGACGGTCGTCAATTTCAGCCGCCGGAGCCATATTTTTACTTCGCTGCTTTGGGTCTCCCTTGCGTACGCTTTTATTCTGGTCACTATGAGTTTTGTTAAATATTCTGAATTCTCTGAAGCATTAACTCACCAGCTCCCCTATGCCGTTGCCAGCGGAATTTTCTCTATGCTGGTTGCCTTTGGATGTCTCGTTTTGTTCGAATCGCTTTTTGACGTGTGCACAACATTTACTTTACTGGAATTATCCGATTCTAATCATCCGCTGCAGCAGCAGCTGGCCATCAAGGCGCCGGGAACGTATCATCACAGCATTATTGTTGGAAATCTTGCCAAGACGGCCGCGGAAGCGATTGACGCAAATTCATTACTGGCAAGGGTCGGCGCCTTATACCACGATATAGGTAAGATGGATATGCCGGAATATTTTGCAGAAAACCAAATGGCCGGGCACAACAAACACGAGACTATTGCGCCCAAGATGAGCGCACTGATTCTTGCGTCCCATATCAAGGTCGGTTTAGAACTTGCAGAAAAGAACAAACTGCCTAAACTGATTCGCAGTTATATTCCGGAACACCACGGCAACCAACTAATGAGTTATTTTTACCATAAAGCTATGGAAACTAAATTACCTGAAGAAGAAATTGCTGAATCCGATTTCCGTTATCCTGGACCTAAACCGAAAACCAAAGAATCGGGCATCATTATGTTGGCAGATGGAGTAGAAGCAGCGACCCACTCCATCAAGGAACCGACGGCTGCAAAAATTCGCGCCATGGTAAGATCCATTATTGAAAGCAGGCTTCAAGACGGCGAATTGAATGAATGCGAACTGAGTATCGGTGATCTGAAGAAAATTGAAGAAGCTTTTATACCGATTTTACTTGGCATTTACCATGTTCGCGTTGAATATCCCGGGCAAAGTCAAATTATGCCGATTCCGGAATCGGAACCGCAGTTTATGGAATAATCGATGGCCATCCAGATTATCGCTCCTCAAAAAAAGCATGCTATCCCTTCAGTTAAGATAAAAGAACTCATCCGGCTTATTTCGCAGGCTGAAAAAGGAATGTTGCCGAACAATTTATCTATCGTCTTCCTGGGTAACGCTGCCATGCGTGGTATTAATAAACGTTTTCTAAAACATGATTATTCTACAGATGTTATTTCGTTTGATCTTTCTTCAGAAAAATCGCTTGAAGGCGAGATATATATAGGATGGGATCGGGCCGTGGTACAGGCGCAGGAATACAACGTCTCTCTTTCAAACGAAATTTTGAGGCTTACCGCGCACGGATTTCTTCATATTCTGGGGCACACTGACGATACGATAAGAAAGAAAAATAAGATGCTGGAGTTGGGCGATTTTTATATTTCACAATTAAAATAATACGGGTATGGAATTATCCGATAACATCAAAAGCCTTATTGCCCTTAGCCTGAAGGAAGATATCGGACGTGGCGACATCACAACTTTATCCACGATTCCTCAGTCGCTTAACGGCAAAGGAATTGTCAAGGCAAAATCAGCGGGCATTTTGTGCGGAATAAAAGTATTCACAGAAGTATTTAGACAAACGGATGCCTCCATCAAATGCAAGTGGCATTTCGAGGACGGGCAAATGCTGGCAGTGAACCAGGTCTGTGTTTCTTTCGAAGGGCCCATGCAGTCAATTCTTACGGCGGAACGAACGGCCCTGAATTTTCTGCAGCGTATGAGCGGGATCGCAACGCTGACACGTCGATACGTTGATTTAATAAAACATACATCAGCGAAGATTATCGACACACGAAAAACGACGCCGATTTGGCGTGAACTTGAAAAATACGCTGTGCGAACCGGCGGCGGTTCTAATCACCGCATGGGTTTGTATGACATGTTTTTGATAAAAGATAATCATATAACGGCATCCGGGAGCATCCCGTCAGCCATAGAAAATGCGATTCGCTATAATAACGAACAAAAACTTCGTTGCCGTATAGAAGTTGAAACGAAAAATATGGATGAAGTTAATGAAGCTCTTCAATTTCCGATTCAGCGCATCATGCTCGATAATATGAACCCGGAACAAATGAAGGAAGCCGTTACACAGATTAATCAAAAATGTGAAGTCGAAGCATCCGGGGGCGTTTCTCTTGCAACCGTCCAGATGATCGCCGAGACCGGCGTCGATTTCATCTCTGTTGGCGCGCTCACGCATTCCGCTCCTTCGATGGACTTAACTCTTTTAGTTGAAAAAGTGTAATTCAATTCGTATTATTACGAAATAATATAATTACCGGAATCTCTGATGGCACAAAAACTTATCACAGAAAAAATGGTTATTGAAACGGCCCGTTTTCAAAAAACGATGGAGGTGCCGAAAAAAGCCATGATCACCGCGCTTGCCAGAGACAAAGCCAAACAACTGGGACTCCGATTCATTACCGCTGAAGAGAATAAAACATGGGATCCTTCATCGCCTCTTAAGCCCGGGGCTGATAACAAGATTGCTATTGGTTCAGACCATGGCGGGTATGCACTAAAAGAACACATCAAAAAGACCTTGAGAGATTTGAATTTCCAGATCATAGATGTTGGAACCAATTCAGATCAGGCCGTTGACTATCCCGATTTTGCGCATGCGGTTGCTTTACTGGTTTCAGACGGCGACTGTGCAAAGGGCATTATGATTGACGGCGCCGGAATAGGTTCTTGTATGACAGCAAATAAAGTTCCTCATGTGCGTGCTGCGATGTGCTACGATCTTACAACGGCTGTGAATAGCCGTGAACATAATAATGCCAATGTATTGACGTTAGGCGGCAAGATGATCGGTGAACTTTTGGCAGATCAAATTGTGAACGTGTGGCTTAAAACAGAGTTTGCAGGCGGCCGGCATCAGTCAAGAATTGACAAGATTACCAATACTGAAAAAAAATATTTCAAATAACTAGAATTTTTCATTTTCCGTTGACATAATCGGCACCGATTCGACGATTTCCAAACCGTATCCGTCCAATCCAATGTACTTTTTGTCGTTGTTCGTCAGTAAACGAATTTTCTTTATCCCAAGATCGACAAGAATTTGCGATCCCACGCCTAAAGTCCGCCAGTCCTTGTTTGTGTCGTGCGTGTGATGACTGTCAAGCGCCGGTTCCTCTTCAAAGGGAAATAGCCCGAGTCCTCGCCCATCGTCTCCCTGCAGATATAGCAGAATTCCCCGCCCTTCTTTTTCAATCATACCCAGACAATTTGCAATGTGCGACGACTGCGAATAATAGGCCGATCCGAATACGTCGCCCATCAAGCACTGCGCATGTACACGAACAAGTATGGGCTCGTTCGTATGAATGTTGCCTTTCGTTATTGCGAGATGCTGATCGCCGTTCAGAATATTTTCGTACACGCGCACGTTGAAATTTCCGTATAGAGATGGCAATTCAATGTCCGTTGCAATAGAACGAACAAATTTCTCTTTGTGTAAACGTTGATGAATGAGATCTTTGATCGTAATGATTTTCAGATTGAATTCTTTTGCCATGTCGATCAGGCGCGGAACTCGTGCCATGGATCCGTCTTCATCCATGATCTCGCATAACACGCCCGCCGGATAAAGCCCTGCAAGGCGCGCAAGATCGACGGTCGCCTCTGTATGTCCCGACCTTTCCAGAACGCCGCCGTCACGGGCTACCAACGGAAAAATATGACCGGGCCTGGCAAGATCATGCGGCTGCGTCTGATGATCTATCACGGTGCGAATAGTTAACGCGCGATCGGACGCTGAAATCCCGGTCGACGTGCCCCGTTTAGCATCGATCGTCACGGTAAAGGGCGTTGCGTGCAGTGCCGTGTTATTGTCCACCATAATATTGAGATTCAATTCCTGCGCGCGCTGTTTAGAAATAGCCATGCATATCAGGCCGCGCCCGTGTTTGGCCATGAAGTTAATCGACTCCGGTGTAACGCGTTCGGCAGCCAGAATAAAATCACCCTCATTTTCACGATCTTCATCATCGACGACAATTAAAATTTTACCTGCCTTGTAATCGTCGATCGCCTCATCAATGGAGTTGAATTTATACATGCATGAATCCCTTTTCTTTAAGAAATTCCTCGGTAATACGTGGGGGCGATCCCGGCTCCGCCTTGCGTAACAGTAATTTGTCAACGTATTTGCCGATCATATCAACTTCAATATTGACTAAATCGCCGGTCTGCCTTCGCGCCAAATTCGTTACCGTCCATGTGTGCGGGATAATCGATACGGATACTATATTGCCTGCGAGTTCCGCTATTGTAAGACTGATTCCGTCAATGGCTATGGATCCTACATGAATTAAATAACGCTCGAGTTCAGACGGCACTTCAACCGTAACCCACCAACTGGTACTTCGCTCTTCTACTGAAAGAATATGGCCCACGCCATCCACATGGCCGAGCACCAGATGGCCTCCAAGCCGGTCAGACAAACGCATGGCGCGTTCCAGATTAACTTCAGTTCCTGTGCTGAACCCACCTAACGTTGTCTTTTTAAGAGTCTCTTCCACGGCCTCTGCTTCAAAGACATTGGATTCAACGGCAACGGCCGTGAGGCAACATCCATTAACGGCAATACTGTCATCGATTTCCAGATCGTTTAGTTTATCTGATGAAATAGAAAAGCGAACGCCGCCGCCGATCTTTCTGACGGCACTAATTTTTCCGACATCTTCAATTAGTCCGGTAAACATAATCTACACTCTTATTTTATTCGAAATAAACGGCCGTACCGCAGGCCGTGACCATCAACATACTCTGGCCGATGGTTTCATAATCGATATCCACGGCAACAACGGCATTGGCTCCCATCGCCTGAGCCAGCTCTTCCATTTCTTTGACGGCAATCGCTTTGGCCTTTCGCAATTCTTCTTCATAGGCGGCCGAGCGCCCTCCGACAATATCCCTGATCCCTGCAAAAAAATCTCTGAAAATATTTGCTCCCAAAATAGCTTCGCCGCTCACTAAACCGTAATATTTAGTAATGCGTTTCCCTTCAATATTCGGAGTCGTTATTACCAGCATGATCTTGGCCTCCTTAACATTCGCTCAACAAAAGCGTGTCTTATTTCTTTAGATATTTATCGTAAATAGCCTGTAATTTTTTCAATGACATTGAATCCAGATCTTCCTCGTCTTTAACGCGATTATATAACTTCCTAAATTCGTACTCATCATCGGGTTTTAACTTGTGACCCGCATAGTATTGAATGTCTTCACACATCTTCTTAACCTCACTGAATGTCATACTAATCTCCGTGTTTCTTAACTAGATTCTCCAGTGAAAAACTGCCGCTGCCGCTGTAGAGGGTTCCGATTGAAAGAACCAGCATTTGCACGGCATGCTCCATTTCGCGGTAGGGATCGTTACGGTGAACAAAGAAGACCGCTACCATCATCACGATGATCACGCCAAAGCTGGCCTGGCGCGTCAATAATCCAAGGCCGATCATAATACCTCCGAAAAACTCCACGCCGCCGGCCAAATAAGCACAGCTGACGGGAAATGGGAAGTTTATTTTAGTAAGATAATCGATCATCTTTTGCGGGGCGCCGGGACCGAATAGTTTGTTGTACCCATGAAAAATAAAGATCATAGCTACGCCTATGCGCAGAAAGAATACGCTTACGTGATTATATTTTTGAAAAAAGCGGAACATGGAAGAAACTCCTTTTTTGAATAAGAACTAAAACGTCACATCCAACGTTGCTATCGGCAGTGAATATATTGATTTACCAAATGACTTATGTAATTTGCCCACAAGCAGATTTTGCGGCATGACATGAAAATCCCAAGATGATTTGGCCGCTTTCTCTTGTGCCTTGCCCGCAAATGTTCGGTACATTAATGTATAACCCGTTATTCCGCCAACCGCGCTCATAGTCGAAAAAAGACGGCCATCGGAAGACGAATTAGGATTCTGAATTAAATAAGCAATACCTAAGCCCGTAAACCATCCCGCGAGCTGGCCAAGTTCAATAAACGTGCCTTGCGCCGGAGTAAAATCTTTTTCACGAACTAATTGGTGTCCCAAAAACAGCCCTCCTAAGGAACCGGCAATAAAAGCACCAGCGTATATTTTCTCGTTGTCGCTCTTTGCAAGATTCGCGGCAGATATCGCTGAATAAGCACCCATAGTCCCTGCGCCGCGAAATACAAAT
This sequence comes from bacterium, assembly GCA_016787925.1. Classification (GTDB taxonomy): domain Bacteria; phylum CLD3; class CLD3; order SB21; family SB21; genus SB21. The sequence continues at coordinate 8,797 of JAEUSK010000240.1, forward strand.
GCATCACCTTGTGTATAGTGTTCACGTCTTGACAGGTAATTTGCCGCTACAAACCCGGCGCCTGTTCCTGCCAGCATAGACCAGGCATTCAGTCGGTTACTACTTTCATAATTAAATAAAAATGGCGCCGCAAAACCAATCCCAAAACCAAAATCAGCGCCTGCTCCCAGCAGTTCAACCTTACCGGTCGAAAAATTTTGCAATGTCGCAAATTTATAAAACGCAAAAGCCTCACCGATACTGCCGGCTACGCTAAATCCTAACGCACGGCGGTAACTAAAATTATTACCCACAACTAAAGAATGCAAAATATAACCATGTAAAGCACCGCGCGTCGTTCCGTAGAAATAGGCATTCCCCGCGGCTTCTGTGACCGGAGTATTACGCGTCACAGCAAAGGGAATATAAAACCCTAATGCGCTAGTAAACATATACGTACTGGCAACCGCCTTTGCGCTCTGCATATGAAACGCCACCGGGATCGCCCATCCATAATAAGACAATGCGGCGGCCGTTGACGTAATGATAAGCTTAGTCCGGCCTTCCTGATCTAAAATCATTTCCGACGGCGACGCTTTCAAGGCCGCAGAAACTTTTGAGCGCAGGGTTTGAACTTCTTCGGCAGTGTATGGAATTCTCTTTCGTAATATGCGGGACTCCGGTTTATACGAAATTTCAACAATAAATTCTTTCTCGCCAACCTCGAAAAGCCGCGCTTCCTTAAATCCGGCGTATTCGGTGAAGAGCCCTATTTTTGCGTTTAACTGAGCATTTATAGATTCTATGTTGCCCTCGTTATCCATCGGCAGCTGAATTTCCTGCGAAAAAACATCAGTTGAAAACACCCACAGCAGAGTAACAAGCAAGATTGGATTTTTCGCAAAGAGGGACGACATGATATTTGTAAATGATGGCATAAATACTCTCTACTCCGGATGATCCATGCAATTACATGTTCTTATAAATCGGCCCGCCGCCGCCTTCGGGCGTAACCCAGTTGATAACCTGATACGGATCGGCAATGTCGCAAGTCTTACAATGCACGCAGTTTGAAAAATCAATGCGAAGCTGACTGGGCTTTCCTTCTTCGGGAACTATCATATTATAAACCTGGGCGGGGCAAAAATGCTGGCACGGGTTACCGAATTCTTCTTTACAACGCGTATTACAGATATCGGCCAAGTCGTCCGGCTGAATCACTAAATGACATGGCTGGTTTTCTTCATGCTTGGTTCCTGAATAATATACATCGGTCAATTTCTCAAAAGTTATTGTTTCATCCGCTTTCACTTTCGTTATCGGCGTGCCCGATTCCGATTTCTTCTTCATATGTTCGTAGTCCACATGAAGTAACGTCCGTTTTTTAGTGCCTCCATTGGTCAGATAGATTTGCATCCCCGCTTTGATCATCCCGGAATAAAAACTACCGGTGAAATTTTGCCGCCAGTTTCGTGAACCCCAAAGTTCATGACATGCCCAGCTGGCACGGAACAATTCGTCAAATCGTTTCAAAGTCGATTCAGAATAATCCTGTTTCTGCAGGGCTTCAAATGCCGCTTCCGCCGCCAGCATGCCGGATTTGATTGCAAGATGAATGCCCTTCAGCCGTGAGATATTGATAAATCCACCCGATTCACCGATCAGTAAAACACCGTCCGCGTAGAGTTTCGGCATTGACCAGTACCCGCCTTCGGAAACTGTTTTCGCTCCGTACCCGATCATTTTTCCGCCGTCAAGCAGTTTGGCAATATACGGATGCGTTTTAAATTTTGTAAAAGCGGCGTGCGGATCGAATGTAGGATTCGCATAATCCAAAGCGCTGACAAATCCGACCGACCATGTCGTATCGCTCATCATATACATCCAACTGCCGCCGTAATGATCGGATGAGAGCGGCCAGCCTGCTGTATGAATGACCATGCCTTTTTTGAGCCGGCCTGCAGGAATTTCCCATATTTCTTTTACGCCGGTCCCATAGACCTGCGGATTACGGTCAGCATCAAGCTTTAATTTTGGTACTAATTGTTTGGTCAGACTCCCGCGCGGGCCTTCTCCCAAAATAGTTATTTTCGCATGAATATCTACGCCGGCCTCAAAATTGGATTTCAAATTGCCGTTATGATCAACGCCTTTGTCACCGGTGCGAATGCCTATGACCTTATCTCCCTCGTATAAAACTTCTTTGCCCGGAAACTCGGGAAAAATATTAACCGTATCGCTGAATTCTTTGCTAATTTGATCCGCCAGCCACTCCGCAACCTTATTAAGCGAGCAAATATAATTACCGTGATTCTGCAGGGTTGGCGGAAGAAGGGGAAATTTAAATTTTCCTTTTTCTGTCAGTAGATAAACGGATTCTCCGGTCACTTCACTTTCAATCGGGAAACCTTTTTCCATAAAATCCGGTATGAGTTCCTTGATCCCGGACGGATCCATAACGGCGCCGGACAACATATGATCGCCAACGTTTTTTCCTTTCTCCAGGATTCCAATACCATTTTCCAGTTGAATTTTCCGGCCTTGTTTGGACCCGCTATCTATCGCATCATTATGTTTCTTGATTAAATTTGCCAAATGATAAGCCCCGGCCAGGCTTGACGGGCCGGCGCCAACGAAAAGCACATCCATTTCCATTACATCGCGTTGAACCTCTGCCATATTTATTCCCTCTTAAATTGAT
>JAEUSK010000258.1 GCA_016787925.1 bacterium
CGCCAATAATATTCAGTAAGCGTCCTAAAACTTCCGGGCCAACCGGAACAGTGATAGGCGCGCCGGTATCGATCACTTCCATGCCGCGAACTAATCCGTCCGTGGTATCCATGGCAACCGTACGAACGCGGTTTTCGCCCAAATGCTGCTGCACTTCAAGCACAAGAGAAGATCCGTCCTGACGTTTGATCGTATTGGCATTCATAATTTTCGGAAGAATGCCTCCGCTGAATTCTACGTCCACCACAGGTCCGATGATCTGAACTATCTTTCCGTTATTCATTGCTGCTTCCTCATTTATTTGATTTAAACTAAAGTTTACAATTTAACATCTAATCCAAAACCCCAACGGCTAACGTCTCCCAAAGACCCCATCCGTTGATCTGAATATTCAAATTTCGGTGTAATTTCATATTGGGACTTAATAAAAAATCTTGATGGCAACTGAATACCATAACCAAATCTTTCTCCTAATATTTTTCCATCGCCTCTCATAAAATTCTTTGAAGCCAATCGTATTGAAGCAATTTCAAGGATAGATATTTCAACTCCCAAAATTAATTCATCACGCCCGGACTTGTATGAGTGATCGGATACAAAGACGTTTCTGGTACTAAAATCTTGATAAGACAAATGGCTTACCATTTCAAAAATATTTGCAGTTCCGTTCAGAATACTCTTGTCTGTATAACTGAAACCATGTCCGATACCAATACGATAATTTCTCTCAACGGAAAATGACCCCGAACCATAACTTAAAAATACAGTTTGGGAATCTATGAAAACAGGGCCGCTCAATCCCCTTCCATGATATTTAGGATTACTTCCAAATAAGTTGTTGCCAGTGCTAATGCCCATATATAACGTATTATCACATGAGAGCGGTTTTCCAATTGGAATTTTTGCCATCACACCTAAATCATACAATGTAGCTTCTGTTGAAATATTGTCGATCTGACTGTTAAAGCGCTTAATAGTTATGCCAAAAGAAACCATGTCAAATATTTTGTAAGCATAATTTAGTGCAATAACGTCGTCATGCGGCTCATAAGACCCAATTCCACCTTCAGGGAATTCTTCAGTCGTTTTTTTAATTGAACCAAAACTCACTCTTCGATATGTAAAGGCTAATGAACCGAATTTATTATGAGTATATCCTGATGTCCAATTATGACTTGAAATCCCCGCAAAATAGTCAATATGATCGTATTGAAGGGCCATGCCTCTTGCAAAACCGATTCCAGCCGGGTTCCAATAACCACTGTTCCATTGATCTCCAATAGCAACCGTATTCCCTAAGCTGTAAGACTGTGCATCAGGTGTAATGTTAAGCAACGTGAACACAAATACGGGTCTATTTGTCCCCTGACCTAAAACAGAGTGCAAACCAAATAGCGTGAACAGGATTAGTGTGGTTGTTTTCTTAATCATTTTCTTTAAATCGAAATCTTTTCGTGTGTTTCGTGGGCTTGCATGTCTTTTTACTTCTGCAATGCCTCCGCGCCGCTGACCACTTCAAGAATTTCCTTCGTAATCGCCGCCTGGCGTGCGCGGTTATACTTCAGCGATAGTGTGCTTATCATCTCTCCTGCATTCTCTGTCGCAGAATCCATCGCGGTCATACGCGCGCCCATTTCTGCCGCGAACGATTCCAGCAAAATTCGCCACATCTGAACGTTAAGATGTTTCGGGATCAGTGTATTGATAATCTCGAATTGAGAGGGTTCGTATATATAATCCGTTTCAATATTATACCGGTGATCGTTGCTGTCCACTTTTTCCGGCTCCACCGGCAGTAGTTTTTCGAGAACCAAATTCTGCTGCAAAGCGGATTTGAATTCGTTATACACTACATATACTTCATCGGCGCGTTCTTCGTTGTATTCTTTCACACAGGAGGAGATTATGTCTGCGGCATTGCTGATGCTCATCGTGTTGAAAAAATTGTAAAACCGGCCTGCTACTTTGAACTGCCGTTTCACAAAAAATTCATCGCCTTTTTTTCCTACCGTAACTAATTTGAGGCGCCCCTTGTCATGAAATGCCTTAAATTCGTTGCTCATCAGGCTGTTGACCTTACGAATAATCGTACTGTTAAAAGCCCCGCATAAGGAACGGTCGGCCGTCACGACGACTAATAGCACGTTCTTGACTTCACGTTTGCTGATCAGCGGATTTTGTCTCGCGACGTCGCAATTTGCAAGGTGTTTGATCAGCGAACCTAAGGTATAAGCATACGGCCTTGCGGAAATGATATTTTCCTGCGCACGGCGCAGTTTAGCCGCTGCAACCATCTTCATGGCTTTCGTGATCTTCTGTGTGCTTTTTACGCTGACAATGCGTCGTTTAATTTCCCGTAACGTTGCCATAATTCCCTTTAATTTTTTTCAATTTCTTTCTCGTTCAAACTTTTCATCGCTTCGGCTTCTATCGCTTGTTTCAACATGCTGTCCAGCGCGACTTTCTTAACCGGGTCAACGGCGATGGCCCGATAAGTATGTTTGAAATCCATTGATGATAGACCGTACATTTTTCCGATCGAGTCCAGCGCCGGTGCGGGATACGATTCCGGCTGTTGATACTGCCTCATAAGACTGTCTTCACGTAACGCGGACACATACATTTTCACAAATGTATCCATTGGAATTTCCTGCCCATTCTTCTGTTTTGATTGGCATCCTAAAAACATGATCAAGGCTGCCGACACGAACATGATCCTTGTGTGCATTCCGTCTATGGCTTTGCCGTTTTTGTGGTATCTGCGTTTCTTAAAGACTCGCCTTCGCGTAACGTATTCGAAGATTTTTCACTCAAGTACTGAAGCGACAGATCGTCAAACTTCTTCTTCAGATCGGGATTCGAATTGATCTGCTTGTAAGTAAATTTAAAGTCATCCGGAGAATAATTAAACGGTTTTGTAAAAGGTTCGAGCTCTTCATTGGTAGCTTCCGCCGGCGATTGGTGTTTTTTCATGAACGAGTCGTCGGAAAAGACCTTGAACCAGATCTTAACATAGGTTTCCATGGGAACTTCTTTCGGTTGCCTGCTGCACCCGGATCCCGCAATCACCGCCGCAACGATGACGATAGTTAATATCCATTTCAATTTCATAGCAACGTCCTTTACTTTAGTACACTGCTGTTATTTAGTATCTTGTTTTTTCTCCATCTCTTTGTCAAACTCACCCATCATCTTCGAAATAGATTCTGCATCCATTCCCTGGGCTTTTAATTCTTCTTCCAACATCACTTTCGTAAATGCTTTGCCAAGCTCAGGATCCTCTTTGGCGATTCTGTTAATTGCTTCGCCGATCCCTTTGGCTTTTTCCATATCCTTATCATACATCTCTGCAGTGAATTTGAAATCGTCTGCCGAAAAACCTTCGGCTTTGCTGTAGGGGCCAACAACGTCATTTGCAATATCTTTCGGATTCTGACTGGTGCTTGTTTTCTTGTCCACCAACATCTTCATCATGATCTTCGCCATGCTGTCCGCAGGAATTTCTTTAGGCCCGCAGGAAATGATTGAGGTCAAAAGCGCGATGCCGACGACCATAGTGATTAGATTTTTCATTAGACTCCTTTGATTTTAAATGCCTTTTTGAAATCGCCGATGATCGTATTCAGTTGACTACGAAAATCGTCTGTTAATTCTTTTTTAGCCATGATTTGATCCGTCAAAGTTTTGTGGCGCAGTTCCATATTCTCAAGCAGTTCTTTTTCGAATCGTTTACATTCCTCTACCGGGATTTCATCCAAAAATCCGTTCGTCGCTGCAAAAATGATCACGATCTGCTTATCAAATGAATACGGCTGATATTG
>JAEUSK010000263.1 GCA_016787925.1 bacterium
AAGTCCAACGGCATCATCACAAAGAATGTCGTTGCCGATTCCCAATACCAGAATTTGTTTCTGTTCGTTCATATTACCTACTCTGGCAGCAACAGGCCATAGCTTGCGTAAGCCTAAGGCTTACGGCTACGCTCAATCGATTTCACAATTTAGCGGGACAGTGTTTTGACAATTTCTCCCGACCGGTCTCTGACGCGAATCGTTATCGGAACAGTACCCGGCAGCATGTGCGTCGCGCACGCATTACACGGGTCGTACGCGCGGAATGCCATTTCGATCATATTGAGTAATCCATCGTTAACATGGCCCTTGTGAATAAGCCCTTTCGCCGCTTTTTCAACACTCATCGCAATGCGGCAGGAATTATTCTGTGTCGCCACGATCAAATTGGCTTTCTTGATCAATCCGCGCTCATCCGTTTCATAATGATGGAATAAACTTCCGCGCGGCGCTTCCACAACTCCGATACCAATCGTTGGCGTTGCGCTCGGAATAGCCCGCAGATCCCGACTGGTGATTTCCGGATCATTAATCAATTCATTCATTCTTTCCGCAGCATAGATCATCTCGATCACGCGCGCCCAATGATTGGCCAGCGTATGATGAACCGGCTGTCCGCCGAGCGTGGTATAAAATTCCTCATACGCTTTTTGAGCAATCGGCGTTGCCATCCCGCTGGATACATTTAACCTTGCCATCGGCGCAACCGAGTACACGCTCGTTTCTTTACCGTCGGTAAACCCCTTCCAGCCCAGCGGTTTGAGATAGCAAAACTTCACGTAGCTCCACGGTTCTACATGCTCCGCAATATAATCGAGATATTGATTGGCATTGAACTTGGCGTATTCCATGCCGCTTGGATTTACAACACGGATCTGTCCGTCGTAGAAATTGACTTTGTTATTTGCGTCAACCATGCCCATATAATACGTCTCGTGCGTAAAGGCGTCCGATGTGATCAGTTTGACATAATCGTCATTTTTTAATACGATGTCTTTAAATACCTGAAGCGTGAATTGAGCAAACTCCAATCCGTCTTTAGCCAATTCCTTAAATTTCGCAAGTTCATCCGGAGCCAATCCTTTCGCCACACCGCCGGGCAAACCGAAAACGGGATGCACCACTTTTCCGCCGAGATAAGCGATCAATTCGCGCAACCGCCTCCGCATACTGATCACACGTTTTCCCACGTCCAATCCGACCTTTTCTATCACGCCCAACACATTGCGCGCTGCTTTCGGCGCATCAGGACCCACAATAAAATCCGGGCCGCCGAGCACATATACATGCAGCGCATGATCTTCGAGCATAAATGTGTTGTAGATCAATTCGCGGATTTTTTTTGCAGCAGGAGGCGGCTCGACTTTATACAAATCGTCCAGCGCTTTCGTTCCTGCCATGTGATGCGCAGTCGGACACACGCCGCAAATACGGCTTGTGATCTGAGGCATATCTTCTGCCGGACGTCCAATGCTGAATATTTCAAAACCTCTTAATTCCGGAATCTGATAATAAGCGCGTTCGACCTCGCCGGCGTCATCCAGAAAAATATCAATCTTGCCGTGCCCTTCGAGGCGCGTAATCGGATCGATAACGATGCGTCGTGATTTCGTGCCAACAGTATGTGCGTCTTTTCCTGCTGTTGTATTTGATTGTTGAATCGTATCTTCCATAATTATTTTTCCTCATTTATCCTCCCTCCGTTTCAGGTAACCACGGGTTGAGGCTTACGTTATTTTTCTGAGCCGATTTTTTTGCGCAGCAGAGAGCCGGCCAGTCCGTAGCGATAAAATGTACCGACCGGATCCGGTATGGTTGTCAGTACCTTCTCCATGTCAATTTCGTTTGTTGCGCTGACGGCAGAACAAATCGATGAAAGTATTTTCGCGCCCTGATCTATACAGCGCGACGTCGGGCCGAAGCAGCCCGTACAGGGCATATTGCCTTTTGTGCATACGGCTTCGCATCCGCCGCGCGTTGCAGGGCCCATACAGATCATACCTTGCGCGAGAAAACAAGTTGACTCATCCGTCACAACCTGATGCGGCCGTTTGAATTCCGTATAAGCAATATCCTCCGGCTTGGTTTCTTTTCTTGGGCACTCATCGCACAAAGCCACATCCGGCGCAAGCACGGTGCCGATCGGCGGCAGGTTGCCGGACAATAAGGCCAGCACGGCTTCTTTCAGCAATTTCGGCGTCGGCGCGCAACCCGGCAGGTAATAATCAACGTCAATTACCTGGTCTAATTTACGTACGGTATTCCTAAACTCCGGAAGCGTGACGCGGGTACCGTTACGGCCCAGTTCCAACATCGGCCTTGTACGTTCGCTGTTTTGAACCGTGGGCGCTTCGTGATACACGTAATTAAGAATCTGCTCACGGCTAAATTGATTTGCCAGACTCGGAATACCGCCCATGTGCGCGCAGGAACCATACGCGATGATGAACTGGCTTTTTTTGCGGATCAATCTGGCCATTTCTTCCTGCTCCGACGTTCGTATGGCGCCGTTAATAAACGTTGCTACGATGGAGCGATCGGGCATAGCGACCACGTCGGATTTCTTAAAATCCATCGCAACCGGCCAGAATACTATATCAACGGCTTCCGCCACCATGAGAATATCTTCGGCGAGATCCACGACGGATTCTTCACACCCGCCGCACGATGCGCACCAATAAAAAGCGACTTTAGGTTTTTCAGGCATGGATGTGCACCTCCTCCCCGATGTTATGTTCCCCGATAAATTCCATTTCTTTGTCCCACTCGTTGAATCGTTCCGGCAAACGAAGCGGGCCGAGCGCTTTAACCTTTTCAACCATATCATTGATCACCGTCCGCACGCGTTCGCCTTCCGAAGCGGATATCCATTCCAGGCGGCACCTTTCTTCCTCGATACCCATATCCTGCAGCATCCGTTTTAATAGATGAAAACGCCGTGCGGTTTTGTAATTACCTTCCATATAATGGCAATCGCCGAAATGACAGCCGCCGATCAATACGCCGTCGGCGCCTTTGGCATACGCATTCAAAATAAACTGAGGGTCCACTCTGCCGGAACACATGACCCGGATGATGCGCACGTTGGCCGCATGGCGCAAACGAGATACGCCCGCTAAATCTGCCGCCGTATAGGTACACCAGTTACAAAAAAAAGCAACAATAGTGGGTTCCCAATTTTTTGTTTCCTTTTTATTATCCGACATGGATCGCCTCCTTTTCATAAAATTCGGAATTGTCTATCGCAAGAAGTCCGTTGATCTCAGCAAGAATCTCCGCATCGTCAAACATGTTTTGCTGAATAGAACCGGACGGACATGCCGCGACACAGGTTCCGCAGCCTTTGCATAACGCTTCGTTGATATAGGCTTTTTTGGAAGTATCATTAAATAAAATAGCGTGGAACGGACATAGAGGAATACACGACTTGCATCCGGAACAATGCTCCTCTGTAATGAACGCCGTATTTGGTTCCAGTTCCACTTCGCCTGTATCGACTAACATCATCGCCTGCGCCGCGGCAGCGCCGGCTTGCGCCACGCTGTCGGGAATATCCTTCGGCCCCTGGCATGCGCCCGCAATAAAAACGCCGTCGGTGAAAGTGTCCACCGGCGCGAGTTTGGGATGACGTTCCAGGAAAAATCCCTCGGTGGAGCAGGAAATATTGAACATCTTACGAACGGCTTGCGCGTCTTCTCTCGGTTCCATTCCCACGGCCAAAACAACCATATCAACCGGAATACGGCGCACGGTGCCGATCATCGTATCTTCCGCACGAATGATGAGTTTTCCTTCTTCAGCGGGATTGGCCGCCCAGTCAATCACTTCTGCGACGCGCCCGCGAATAAAATGGACATTTTCTTCAAGGACTTTATCGTAAAACTCTTCATACGCTTTTCCTGCCGCGCGGATATCGATGTAGAAATTATATACCTCCGCGCCGCTATGTTCCTTGAGCAAATGCGCGAGTTTCAATGAGTACATACAACATGTGCGCGAACACCATCGGTTGGTATTGCGGTCGCGTGAACCAACACAGTGAATGATGCCCACTGTTTTAGGATGTGAGCCGTCGCGCAGGATCAGTTCCCCTCCCGTCGGTCCGGATGCATTGATAAGGCGCTCCACTTCCAATGAAGTGTACACATTCGGATATTTTCCGTACCCGTAAAACGGCACCCGATGAGCATCGAAAGTCCTGTAACCGGTTGAGAGAATGATCGTTCCGACATTGACTTCTTCGTTGGTTTCTTTTTGACTCAAATCTATCGCACCCCGATCGCAGGATTCAATGCAGGTTTGCTTACATTTTCCAGATTTGAATTGGATGCAGGTTTCCGGATCAATGACCACAACCTTCGGCGTGGCTTGAGGAAAAGACATATAAATCGGCTTGCGCTTGCTCAACCCCATATTAAATTCGTCCGCATATTTGCCTTCTTTATATACGCATTCGTCAATGCATGCGAGACATCCCACGCACAGTTTTTCGTCAATGTATCGCGGCTTTCGTTTCACCTGCACAATGTAATTGCCTACGTAACCGCTGACATTCGTGACTTCCGAATACGTCCAGAGCGTGATATTCGGGTGTGATTTTACTGCGGACATCTTCGGTGTTAAAATGCAAGCTGCGCAGTCAAGCGTCGGAAATGTTTTATCAAACTGCGCCATGTGCCCACCTATCGTAGGTTCTTTCTCGACGAGATAAACCTTTTTTCCTGAATTCGCCAGCGTCAATGCGGCGTGAATGCCGGCTATTCCTCCCCCTACTACCAGCGCGTCCGGATTGATCTTAACATATTTCTTTTCAAGTTCTTTATGGAAAAAAACCCGATGAACGGCTGCGCGCGAAAGATCCATAGCTTTTTGCGTTGCTTCTTTACGGTCCTCATGAACCCATGACACGTTTTCGCGAATATTGACCATTTGGAAGAAATACGGATTGAGGCCGCCTTTTTCGACGGCTTTGCGGAACGTCTGTTCGTGCAGCAGCGGCGAACAGGATGCTACAACAATTCGATTCAATCCATGATCTTTGATATCCTGCTGGATCAATTCCTGTCCGGGATCCGAGCACATATATTTATAACTTCTGGACACGGCTACGCCGGGCAGTTTGGAAATGTATGCCGCCAAAGCTTCGACATCGACCTGATTGGCTATATTATGGCCGCAGTGGCAAACATAGTAGCCTATGCGCATATTTCCGTTGTTTTGATGATTAGGCATGGACTTTCACACCTCCCTTCTGAGAACTTAAATGCCAGGACGGTTTAACAAATAATCTTTGGATTCCCAGATCCCCTTCGGGTAGTCCAAATGCAACACCCATCAATTGTGTAAAATACATGACCGGAATGTGGATATTCTCGCCGTAGTTGGCGTTAATCTTATCCTGAAAACATTCCAGATTGAATTGGCATAACGGACAGCAGGTGATGATCATCTCTGCTTTCCGTTTGACGGCTTCGACGAGCAACCGCCGGTTGAGCCGTAATCCGGCTTCGGGAATGGTTCCGGTCAAACTGCCGCTGCAGCATCGCGTTTTCAACGGCCAGTCAACCGCCTCGCCGCCCAAAGCACTGACCAGGTGATCCATGGTCATCGGATTGTGTTGGTCATCAAAGTCGGCAAAAGGACGAACAATCTGGCAGCCGTAGTAACACGCCACGCGCAGTCCTTGCAAATTTTTCTTGACCATATCGGAAACCGTTTTGAGCCCGATGTCATTAGCGATAACATCCAATGGATGACGCACTTTCGTTTTTCCCTCATAATGCAATGATGCAGCTGAAAGAGCCTGGTCCACTTTTTCTTTAACATGAGGATAGGTGCTCATGTATTTTTGGGTTTTGGTCAAAACTAAGTAACATGCATTGCATGGTGTAAGGAGTTCCGGCAGCTCGCCGTTACCGTTTTGATTTTCTGCAATAACCAAATTTCGCGCTGCAAGTGAGAACGCCTGTACCTCGTCGATTGAGGCATAGGATGTAGCTCCGCAGCAATTCCAGTCTTTTAACTCTTCGACTTCGACATTGAGATACCGGAATACGCTGAGCATGGATTCTTCATACGCCTTGCCGGTACTGTGGAGAGAACAGCCCGGGTAATACAAGTACTTTTTCATGTTCGCACCTCCTCTATCGATTCGGCCGCTTTGAGGAGCCGTTGCAGTTTGTCGATACGTTCGATCTTGTCGCGTTTAAATGAAAATCGTCCCGTTCGCATAAGCCGTAATCCCATGAAAGCTTGCTTGAACATCATAAAGAGATTTGTCTTCAGATAAAATTTAATAAGCAAAATCGCTTCGCTGTTGCGTCCCTGCTTTCTAACGATATTGAAAAATTCTCGTGAAAATATTGGAATGGGATAGCGTTTAGGGTACACGCCTCGCGCAATAGCTTCGCGCTTAAGAGTGTACATAACGTCGGTGATATGAATTTGGCGCGGGCATTTGACCGTGCAGGCATAACACGATGAACAAAGCCAAATAGTCAGACTGTTCAGCACTTCATCCCTAAATCCTTCTCTCGTCATCGCAATAATTTTTCGAGGCGTGTAGTCCATGTAGTCGCTAAGCGGACAAGTCGAACTGCATGTACCGCATTGGATGCAACTGAGAAGTTTCTGGCCGTAGGCTTTTGCCGCCATTTGTTCGCCAAATTTCAGGTCAAGTTCGGATTCGTATTTGATTTTTCGCATTTTATCGCGCGGATCGGGCGACGATTTGTTTTCTACAAATCCCAGGGGAAATAATGAGATCATGATTACCTCCTTACCAATAAAGAATCAAAACCGTTTGAAAAAAAACTGGAAATTAGCCTTTAAAGCACAGAAATATAAATCTTAATTGGACGGTTCATGCAATGTGAGAAGTATTGGGTCGGTGCCGGTAGGATGGTACAGAAATGAAGCTCGCAAATTCTGTTTTAGTGTGAGATCAGTTGCATTATCTGATCATGGTACTGTAAAAGAAACTGGTTTATTGAAATATTATAAACCTCCTTGTTGTAACTGATGAAAGAGTCTTTGGTATTCAGGAAAAACTAGTTCGAAGCGGCCAACGTAAAGAGGCACGCAAATAGGGTATGTTTCTGAAATTGAAGATTCAGAAGTATTGACTATTCTGAGGCTGGATATATGTTCCGTATGCACCTTCATGGGTGCTCGATGTTAAATGTCCGTGACCACTAACTTGACTATCGTCGTGACATCGATAATCATTACTTTGTGAAAAAAGTTACAATCTTTTTTGAACATTGTCAACCCTTTTCAAAAAAACACAGCGTCGTTTTGAATTCAGCCTATTCCGGTACAGTATATAGGAAGCGTTTTACTTTTTTGGTCGGCGTTTTTTCAAATTCCTCCGGATGCATATAGATCTTTGCAATATGGATCCATGTCGGCATGAGGGAATTGAGAAGTTTTCTGTTCTCTTCCATTTTCTCTGCGAGTTGGCGCTCGTCTATTTTCATCTTGTCGACCAACTCCATGTCGGGATAAACCATCGCCATGAATTTGCCGTTCTTTTCAAGTACCAGAGATTCCCCTACGAGCGGCAATGAATTCAATTTTGATTCGATCGCTTCCGGATAAATATTTTCTCCTGAAGGCCCGAGCATCATGGTCTTACTTCGTCCTTTAATATAGATATAACCGTCTTTATCAATTAACCCAAGATCACCCGTTCGCAGCCAGCCGTCTTCGGTCAGTACCGCTTTGGTGTCTTCCTCATTCTTGTAATAACCATACATTAGATTTTCGCCTTTGACCATGATCTCACCAACCACTTTTTCCTGATCCGGTGAATCAATCTTGATCTCCAGCGTATCCATTACTTTTCCTACCGAGAACCGCCGATGTTTTTGCCACGGAATGTAACTGATCAAAGGTCCGCATTCCGTCATGCCGTAGCCGATCGTAAAAGGAAACCCTATTTCCATCAAAAAACCTTCAACTTCCGTACTCAAAGCCGCGCCGCCGATTATCACCATATGAAAATTACCGCCAAAAGCCTCCGTTAGCTGCTTCTTTATCTTTCCGTCTATACCATTACTGACAAGCGGAACTTTCCGCAAAAAATCAACGGATTTCTTGTTCAGCACGGGTTTGATCCTGTTCTTATAAATTTTTTCCATGATGAGCGGCACGGAAGATACCAGGCGGGGACGAACCTGCTTGAACGCTTCAAGTAAGATCTGAGGCGTTGGGATTTTGCTGATAAATACAATATGACAGCCTTCTACAAACGGATACAGAAAATCAAAAGCGCATCCGAAGGCATGCGCAAGCGGCAAAAAAGACACGATGTTTTCCCGGGGATGCAACGGCAGGTTATTCAGGGCAAATCGTACATTGGCCGTGAGACTATTGTGGGGGATCATGACACCCTTGGAAAATCCGGTAGTACCCGAAGTATAGACGATCGAGGCGAGCGCCTCATTGGGAATTTTCTCAAGCGAAAATTTCTCAGGCCGTTTTTCAAACGTGAGCTGACTCTGAGCATAGGACTCCGCTTCTTCAAGCGCCTGGTTCAAATTATCCAGTTTATTATGAAGAATCCGGAAATCATTTAAGGAAAATATAGCCTTGATCTGAAGCATTTTGTTTTCATCAAGCCGGTCAAAAATATCGTCCGCAACAAAAAGAAAAACGGCGTCCGAATGATTAACAATATGTTCTAAGTCTTCCGAGTGAAAATCAGGCAATCCGGGAACGGCCACTGCGCCGTACGTCACGGTTGCCAGATACGTCACGGCCCAGTTGATTGAATTCTTCCCTATCAATGCGATCTTATCGCCCGGCTTAACATGGCATTGCCTGAATATGTAATGCATTCGAACAATTTTTTCGGCCACATCGCCAAAACGAACCGTCTCGCCTTTGTAATTGGTAAATGCAGGAAGATCCCAGTTTTTTTTGATCGTCTGTTCAATATACTGAACCAGATTTTCTTTTAGCATGGATGTGGTCCTTTTTAGATTGACAATTTATAATTGATGACTGCTCAAGCCGTCGGATAACATGACGCCTGATCTTCCCAGTGTTCGTAACTCTCCATGATCGCCTGATCAATTTCGATCTGCGCCTGCACCTCTGACAGATGTTCTTTTAGCCGATTCAGATGATCCTGTTCGTCCTGCGCGATTTTGAGCAGGTAATCTTTCACTTTCTGATCCCCCACTTCTTCTGCGCATCTGCAAAAGTAGTCATGAACATCTTTCTCTTTCTTAATTGCGCATTCAAGCACTTCAGTGATGCTGCGGTACACTTTCACACGTCCCATAACGATACTCCACGTTCGTTAGTACATAGTTGCCGTGATTATTGATGCTCGGTGCATCCCGAAAAAAAGGCTCAACCTGCTCAATGAGGGCGGGCTGCGTGCTTTTCGATTAATTTTTTCCGAGTGTAAGGAATGAGTCCTCCCGCGTCCATGATCGCTTGACGAGCTTTGGGCAAAGGTTCTATCGGAAAATATTTGTGATTGGTTTTATTGACAACAAACTCATTCTCTATTTCCAGTTCGTCGCCTTCCGCCGCTTCCAGCGTGGGGCAGACGATGACCCGAAGGCCGAGGTTGATCGCGTTCTGCATGAAAATACGGCCGAAACTTTTTGCGATCACCACCAGTTCATACCCTCTAAGACACGACGCAGCCTGTTCGCGCGACGAACCGCAGCCGAAATTTTTTCCGGCGATCATGAAGCTGCCGGCCGGTATTTCGTGGCGTTTCAGTTTAGAATTAAATTCCGAATGATCGGCAAATGCAAATTGCGGCGTTTCATTAGGTAAAACGGTTGCCATAAACCGGCCAGGATAAATGGCGTCCGTTGATACATCGTCTTCGAGTTTGATCACTACTTTCATGATATTTCTCCATTTCTCGGATCCGTAATAAATCCTGTGATGGCGCTTGCCGCGGCAACGGCAGGCGAACAAAGATAGACTTCCGCGCCAGGATTGCCCATCCGCCCCTTAAAGTTACGATTGGTTGTCGACAATGCAACTTCCCCGTCGCCGAGCGCGCCTTCGTGCACGCCCAGACAGCACCCGCACCCGGGATTCATCACCACGGCGCCCGCATCGATAAGAGACGAAATATATCCTTTTTTCAAAGCTTCTTTATAAATGCGCCATGACGCGGGAAATACCAGCATGCGAACGTCCTTAGCAATACGACGGCCTTTAAGCGTTTTCGCGGCAATTTCAAGATCATCGATTCGCCCGTTCGTGCACGAACCCACTACGATCTGGTGAACTTTTTTGCCTTCAGTGGAATAGATCGGTATGACATTGTCCACCGTGTGCGGGCAGGCGATTTGCGGAGTCAGCCGAGTGATGTCAACTTCAACAATCTGATCGTATTCCGCATCCGCGTCGGGCTGCATAATTTCAATTTCATCCGTCACACCGGCGTGGCCCATGAGATAACGCACAGTTTCTTTGTCTGCCGGAACGATACCTGACGTGGCGCCGGCCTCGACGGACATGTTGCATAAAACCAATCGGCCCGACGTATTCATGTGACGGATGGTTTCGCCGTGAAATTCGATCACTTTGAAGTTAGCTCCCTCAGCGGATATTCGTCCGATAATGTGCAAAATAAGGTCTTTCGGCGACACGTGCGGCTGAAACTTTCCGGTTATAATAACTTTGATCGTTGCCGGAACTTCCACATTGAGCACAGAACCCAGCGTCCAGACAGCAGCCATATCCGTCGCGCCAATCCCGAAGGCAAAAGCCCCCAATGCGCCGTGCGTCGTGGTATGACTGTCCGTTCCAACCACGAGATAGCCGGGCCTCACATATCCGTTTTCCGGAAGTATTTGATGACAAATACCTCCCTCATCCCCGCGAATATCATGAAATTTCTTAATGCCCTGTTTTGCAACAAACTCGCGAACCTTTTTCTGATTGGTCGCAGTCTTGGCGCTCTCCGCCGGAACACGGTGGTCCAGTATGATGGCTATTTTTGAAGGATCCCACACATTTGCATCAATACCGGTGCCCTTATAAACATCGTGAAATTGATTGATCACCAATGCGGCATTCTCATGCGACATGGCAAGATCCACTTTTGCTTCGACGACATCGCCGGCTTTGACGAACGGCTGATCGGACGCCCGCGCCAATATTTTTTCTACAATCGTCATGCCCATGATATCCTCCTATTCAAACTTAAATGATCCCTTTTTCTCTGAATGAATCTATTTCCGCGCGTGTGTATCCAACATCCGACAATACTTCGTCCGTATGCTCCGACAGCCTTGGCGGCGCCGACTCGACCGCTCCGTTATCGTTTTCAAATTTGGCCGTCAAATTAAACAGTTTGAGTTCGCCGATACCCTCGGCGCGGATAGTTTCAATAGTTTTACGGTGTTTAACCTGCGGCGTATCAAGGGCGTCAGCTAATGAAAGAATCTCGCCCGACGGCACGCCGCGCTTATTTAATATTTTCACCCAATGCGCCGTGGAGTTGAGTTTTAATTTTTCCTCGAGCAATGGCGTCAATTCTTTGCGGTTCTTTTTTCTGGCATCGCGTTTTTGAAAGCGCGGATCGGATTTAAGTTCCTGCAAATCCAATTCGTCAGCAACGGCTTCCCATTGTTCCTGTTTATTTGCCGCAATATTGATACTGCCGTCTTTGGTGGCAAACGTTCCGGACGGAGCCGCGGTCATATTATCATTGCCCAATAACGTCGGCGGCTGATGTCCGATCAGGAGGTTTGCGGCAACCCATCCCATCAGCGGCATGATCGAGTCGAGCAATGCAATGTCGATAAATTGCCCTTCACCGCTTTTTTCTCGGGAATACAACGCCGCCATGATCGCAAACGCCGCGTTGAGTCCGCCGACGGTATCGCAGACGGGAAAACCGCAACGCAGAGGATTTAACCTTTCATCCCCGTTAACCGCCATGACGCCGCTCAGTCCCTGAATGATCTGATCGTACGCCGGTTTCATGGCGTCAGGGCCGGTTTGCCCAAACCCGGAAATGGCGCAGAACACGATCTTTGAATTTACTTTTTTCAGTTCTTTATATCCTATGCCCAAACGGTCCATTACGCCGGGGCGGAAATTTTCGACGACAACGTCGGCCGTTTTAACTAATTTCAGAAATATCTCTTTGGCCTTTTCGTCCTTCAAATTTAGTGTGACGGATTTTTTATTAGCGTTTTGCGCAAGAAAACTGGTCCCCATGAGTTTTTCGTTGAGTTCGGGAACATTGCCTAATTTACGCGCGAGATCGCCGTCTTCCGGATTTTCTATCTTAATGACCTCCGCACCAAGCAAGGACAAGTGCAGCGTCGCAAAAGGCCCCGATAACACATTGGTTAGGTCTAAAACCCGTATTCCATTCAGAATTTTCATTTGTTGTAACTACTCTTATTGCTTATCTAAATTCAAATGAATAACACTAAACATATAACAAGAAATTTTTAAGTTTATGAAGCGCATGTTTTTCACTTTCAAATTCTAAAACTTTCTCATTTTACGTTTCTTGTTATATGTTTTTCATTTCTTATATGTTCAAACTAATACCTTTATTACTTTCAACAGCATCATGATAGTCTCTTAAGTTCAGATTTCCTGATAGGCCCGATTTTGTAAATGGCTCCTGGCATCTCTCGTTTGAAATAGGCTGCTGCGTCGTTCGCAATGGCGATGAGAGTTTCCAGTTTGATGTCCTCGCGCATATTCATTTTTTGAACCATGTGCACCAGATCTTCCGTGCACACATTCCCGCCTGCGATCGCCGTAAAAGGGCACCCACCTAATCCGGCAAATGAAGATTCGAAATACAATACGCCCATTTTCATCGCAGCATAACAATTTGCCAACGCCAGTCCGTACGTGTTGTGAAAGTGACAAGCCATATTAATCTTTTCGTCCATTGCCCGAATCATAGAAAAACATCTTTCTACCTGATCCGGCGTCGCATGGCCGGCTGTATCGGCGAGGCTGATCGTGGTTAACCCTTCGTCAAGAAAACGCTGAACGATTCCCATAACCCGTTCCGCAGGAACATGCCCTTCATATCCGCAACCGAACGCCGATTGCACCGAAACCTGTACTCTTTTTTTCTCATGTACCGCCGTTTTTGCCATGGCAATAATCCGCTGCGTCGCATCGGCTATCGTCATGCCGGTGTTCTTTTGACTGTGCGTTTCGCTGGCCGACACGCCCATACAAATCATATCTACGCCTGCAGCCAATGCGCGCTCAAGTCCTTTTTCATTCAAAACAAGACAGGAAAGCACCGTTCGTTCCGGTTTATTATCTGGTAACATAAAATGTTTGAAGAGCGCATCGGTATCCGCCATTTGTGGAACTTTCGTAGGGTGAACAAAGGATCCGACCTGAATAATATCCATTCCGGCCTGTATCAGCCCTTCAATCCATTTTATTTTTTGTTCTATCGGAACTACCTGCTTTTCCATCTGCAGTCCGTCTCGCGCTCCGACATCATGTAGCAGGATCTGACTCAATTTTTTGTATCTTTCGAACCAAGTCACTTCACGTTTCGTTTCACTGCACTCGAAGTGACGATTATCGTTATATTTAACTTGCCGACTCGGATATTACAATTTGTCCGCAACGGCATTCGCAATATCCAAGGTCTTATTACTTCCGCCCATATCGTAGGTACGAACTTTGCCATCAAGGATAACTTCTGCCGTTGCTTTTTCCAAACGCGCGCCCATGTCCGTTTCGCCGAGCCAATCCAGCATCATTTTCGCCGCCAAAATGGTGGCAATCGGATTGACCTTATACATGCCCGCATATTTCGGAGCGGAACCATGGCTTGGTTCAAATACGGCGAGATCATTTCCGATATTGCCGGAACAGCCGAACCCCAATCCGCCGACCAACTGCGCCGCAAGATCCGAGATCACGTCGCCGTATAAATTCGGTGCAACCAATACGTCATAACTCAGTGGATTTTTCAATAGCCACATAGTCATAGCGTCAATATTGGCATCGTCCATTTGAATTTCCGGGTACTCTTTTGCCACCGATTTGGCTATCTCAAAAAACAGACCGTCCGTTGCCCTTACGACATTCGCTTTGTGAACGACCGTCACTTTTTTGCGTTTGAATTTCCGCGCAAATTCAAATGCCGCGCGAATGATGCGTTCGGAGCCCTTTTTGGTGTTAATCTTGCATGAGATCGCATATTCATCCGGTTTCAGATTCTTGAACGGCGCAAAATTCTTTGATAAGTTCGAGAGCGTGACAGACAACGTAGGCGGAACGGGATTGAATTCCACTCCCGCGTACAGGTCTTCCGTATTCTCACGGAAAATAACCATGTCAATGTTTTCTTTGAAGTTCAGAGGATTGCCAGGATAAGCTTTGCATGGCCGTAAACAGGTGTACAGATCGAATGTCTGGCGCATGCGGACGATCGGCGAACGGTAGATCAGCCCTTTGCCTTTTAAGTCTTTTGCTAATTCCGCTTCTGCATCTTTGACCGGTTTTGATGTGATCGCGCCAAACATCGCCGCGTCTACTTCATAAAGAAGATCCACGGTTCTTTGCGGCAATGCGTCGCCCTCCTGACACCAGAATTCCCACCCTATATCGCCGTGAATGTATTCCGCGTCTAATTTAAGTTTATCCAAAACGATTTTTGCAGCTTCCAATACCTCAATTCCAACTCCATCCCCCGGAAGCCATGCTATTTTGTATTTCGACATGCTATTTTCTCCTATACTATGTTACTTACCAGCATAATGTAATAAATGTTTATCCGAAAAACGCTGACGTAGGTCATGTTTTGACATGATAAATAATATGGTTTTGATCCGACGGAAAAGTGTATCAGTGGAATAGAAATAGAGAAATTGGGGCTAGAAAAGTGTTGAAAAATTCAATAGCGGGAGAAAAATAAGGAATAACAGGGAGCTGAAATCGGAAATTTCTACCTCCCGTCCTTCAAAACAGGCTGGATCGGGCCATCGATTTTGCCTTCGATGAACTGACGAACCACGGGATCGGTCGTATTTTTGAGTTCATCCGTGGTGCCGCTGAATCTAAATTCGAAATCACTTTGAAATGTGCACAAACACATCTGCATATTTTAAATCAGATGAATTAAAATAATCTAAAAATTCGGTGTCTTGAGAAATCGCTTTTAATTTCTGGTCGGAATTTTCGACTACCATCCCTATGCCTAATACGAACAAAGCTACATCGGGTTGTAACGTATCCCCTTTAAGGAATTCACCGATGAATAGAGTTTCCACTGCGCCGCCAAGTGGGAAATTGAGTCTTAGAAATTGACTGTCCGATTGCGCCCGAATAAAAGCGTTATTGATGAACGGAAACAAACTGTCGGTTTCTTCATAATAAGATAACACGTCTAATTTGATCGTGTCCTGATCCGAAAAAACAAGGTAAACCTTATTTTCCGTGATATTTACTTCATACGTTTTTTCTTTTTTTTCATTGCCGCATGAAAAGACAAATCCGCAAGTTAATATCAAAATAATTTTCTTCATTCCGTTTCTCCTAGTGAAGCATAGCAATAAATAGCTCTTGTTCCAACTATAAAAATCTTTCCGTCTCCGACTCCGACAGGTGATAGAAAAATATTGTTATTATCTGTGTCGTGGCCGGGTGGAGTAATTCTAAGTATGACTTTTCCAGAATTTAAATCCAACGCCCATAAATCGCCATTGCAAGCATATAGTGCTTTATTGTCATTGGATAACTGATAACTTAGACTCCCAAATAAGAATTGTTTCCAAATTAATTTGCCTGTTGTAATATCAAAACAATAAATACTGCCGTTTGAATTTCCAGCATAGACCTTGGTGCCCACGGTGATCTGCCCGGAAAACATGCCATCTTTGCAGTCATATGACCATATTGTATCACCTGTTTGTTTGTTCAGTGCTCTCAATTCCGTACCAGTGCCAAACATTACTTTTTCATTTGTGAAAACAAATGATCCGACAGAAACAGCAGCCCCCTGCCAATTAAATTTTCGTGACCATACAATCTGGCTGTCTTGATTGAGACAAAAAACTTGTGACTGATTTCCGAATACTGTATCCGGCTCAATAAACAAACCTGTATAGATATATCCGATTTCTTTATCATAGCCAGTGCTTGTAATTGCAGATCGATTTGCCGCAGAAAATGCTTTTTTCCACTGAACCTGACCTGTTGTCTTACTTATCTTGAATAAATCAGGATTTAGCTTGTCATAATAGGCATTTCCATAAAAAATATAATCTGAGGACATAATTAGGTTTCGAATGCCATTGGGTGATTCCACAAAAGTTGACCACACTACATTTCCGTCCTGTGCATCAAGGCATAAGACACTATCATGCAAATTATAATAGATACGTCCATTGTCATACAACACATTGGAACTAGACAATTCTCGGCTTAAGGGTCTTGTCCAAACTGTATTTCCGGATTGTGTTCCAAAAGCTGAAATAAAATACTGTTGATCTTTTATATACGAAATATAAACAATGTTATTCACAATTAGAGGGGTGGCCCAACTACGGCTTCCGAGTGGATCTCCGATTGCGGAAGTGGGTTCCGTTTGCCATAAAAGTAAAAATTCCTTTTTGTTGTCTTCACTTTCACAGCCAGAACAGCCAAAAAAAACTTGCAATAGGCTGACACAGAATAACAAAATACGTATCATGTGATAAATCTATTTTATTAGTGTTTAAATGAAAGGCGCGGGTAAACAATTAATTCCCGCGCCATTTTTGTCAAGGGTTACCGTCTAGGAACATTGAACTGATTAAGAAGAAGCTCATCAAGCTTAGCTTGAACATTGTAATGCGAGGTCTCCTGCAAATGATTCGCATACAATACCGGGTAGTTAAACTTCCAATTCGTCGTATTATTGTTTGGGAAAGCCTGATCGCCGGTAGTAAGCAATCCATCGGAATACGTCCAATACCAAGTGCCATTCTGCTTGAATATCGCGCCGGTACAATAATCCCAGTCAATTGGGAAATAAGCAACTAATGCATTCCAGCCGCGCGCCATTTGATAAGAAATATTCGCAAAGTAAATGTATAATCCCAGATAAAGAGGACTTCCATAACCGGTATCATATGGATTTGTATAGCGCGAATAGTAATAACTAGCAACATATCCGGCGTAAATTGATGCGTAGCGCCAATAGCTGGCGACCCGAATATAGTCATTAATGACCTGCACTTCACGCGTATCCGATTTATCGCTTGACGTTGAGGCATACATTCTGATCGGTCTCCAATTTGACTCAGCGCTATAAATACCTGCCCGCATATAGGTTTCCTGGCTTAGCGACGAGCTGGCGTTTAGCGAAGTGATGAAGGCGGAGCTTCGCGCCAAGTCTGTAGCCGCTGCATCCTGGGCATTCATGTTAATATAAGCCTTGATTGTTTTCTCGCTCGGCACACCTAAAAGATTCAGGACGTAATCTATACCCCAAAAAGTTGCGCGCGGACCGGCTTTCAGATCTGATATCAACCATTGAATACGTTGATTCAGTTCACCGGTACGAATACTGTTAACTATTCGGGCTCCTTGATGCGGTGTTCCTACCGTGATGAACTTAGTGATTTTTGATCCGGCACCATATTGGCGGATCAATTCGCGTCCAACAAGGCCACCCATGCTGTGGGCAATCGCTAAATTACCAGTCTGATTCAAATTAGTTTGAAGATAGGATGCCTGACTATTGACGCTTGATGTAGACGGAAGCTGTACTTCATTAGAAAGCGTTAAGCGATATGTGTTATTCAGATAGGTTCGAATGGGAGCCCAAACAGCTGGATTTGACCCGTATCCATGAAGGAATGTCGTATTTTGATTTTGAGAATATCCGGATAGTGGAATCACTATCAGGGACAATGCTAAAATGATTATTTGCAATCGTTTCATATTTTGACTCCAATGTAAAAAGTTGAGTGGTTGAGAATTACTCTTCGAAATACTCGATTTTGATGTTATCAAAATTCTTTTCATTTATGACAGAAATTTGAGATCCATCATCGTAATCAAAATAATTTTCTGTAACGATTTTTTTGGTTGCTTTCTCGATACCCTGATTCGTTTCAATATCGATATATTCGTTGAATATCCTGCTTATCAGTTTCCCGTTCTTCAACATCACGGTTTCCTGAATTAACATGTTATCGAAATTTATTACTGAACGCGTTGTAAAACCAAGAATTGTTTCGTTATTTTCAACTGCATACAGACCATTTCCAAGTTCTGTTACTTTAAAGTTATCATTTGTGTACTTCTGTGGCAATTCTTGTTTTGTTAATTTAACGCCCTTAGCAACAGCCTGATTTTCCTGACCCGGGAAAACAGCATCAGCCGGAAACATATCGCTAATAGGCTGTTGTGCGACCACTTCATTATTTACATTATACATGGTCATCGTATTATTTTCGTAAACCGCTGATTTTACCTGGTTAATACCTGCAACATCCGGGGCTGACATTTGAGTCATACCTTGAGGCTCTCCGTTTTGTAGCAATGTTGGAAACTCGGAAATGTTAGACAATAGATAATTCACCTGAACTCGGTAACTATTATCGTTGTAGGTCTCTTGGACTACCGTGTAATCATCGTCTTCTACGATCGGCAGCGTTTCACGCATAGTCTTGTTAAACTTATTTTGTGTTATCGCCGTCGGTCTTTCGGTAGTGGTTTTCTCACTTACGCTGAAAGATTTGCGTGATTTTAGGGTCTTTAAATTAGTCTTACTGATTTCGTCCTGACATGCGTTAAATGAGAAAAGAGCGCATAGTAAAAGCGAAAAGATAAATCTTTTCATAACATCTCCTGTTTTCGACGGAACAAATGTTGCCAATCCACGTTTCATTTCGTAGATTTACAATGGGAAGGACATATTACTTATAAAATTCAAAGCGACCATGCGGTGAATTAGGTAATATGGGTCTTCCCTTTTTTTGTCCTCGTAGTTTGATAATTTTTGTTATTTGCATGCAAAACTGTAACCTTTACACACTCATATTTTTCATCGCCTCCTCCCTGACCGGATTACATTAGTAGACAGATAAATGCCGTATCTTTCCGTTGACAGGACTCATATCAAGTCGGCATTCACCTTGAGCTATGTGTTAAAGCGTATTTCTTAGCTACACTTACGCGAGAAACGTGCTAATTTTTTATATTAAGACGTACAAAATTTAGAAAGCGCATAAAGTATTTTGATTTCTTTTGAGCCTTCAAATTGAATGAATGCACTTTGACTACCTATACAATAAGACAACAAAAATGAGGAAATTGCATAAAATAATCTGAAATTTTTTTTCAAGCCCCTCGAAAGTAATTTTTTTACTTAGGCAAGAGAATATTTCTAAGCATATCGGCTTCATTTTCCATAAAATATCGCAGCAAGGTACATAATAGTTCCTAACCATAAGACGACAAAAGCGCAGAAATTGCATAAAAATTTTTTTAAATGTTTTTTTCGCGTCTCGAAAGTAGCTGTTTTTTTTTTACTTACGCAAGAAAATATTTTTGTACTCAGCATAGGCTTTTAAAAAAATTGGAGTTTGTTTTTGGGAAGCAAAATTCTTATGGCGGGGCTATAGTGAAAAAAAAGTTCAGATTGGAAATAAGATGAGTGGACGTTGAGCCTTCAAAGTTCAAGCCGTATGTAAGCGCGTAATTATAGTTTCATGAACCTTGAAGGTTGGTACACCGTTACCTCCCGTCCTTCAAAACAGGCTGGATCGGGCCATCGATTTTGCCTTCGATGAACTGCCTTACGACGGGATCGGTCGTATTTTTGAGTTCATCCGTGCTGCCGCAAAATCGTACCACGCCGTAATGGAGCATGGCAACGCGGTCAGATATTTCGTAAACGCTGTGCATGTCGTGTGTCACGACTATCGAGGTGATGCTGAGTTCTGTGTTGAGCCGAATGATGAGGTCGTCAATGATCGCGGCCATGATAGGATCCAGCCCGGTGGTGGGTTCGTCATACAATACGTACTTCGGTTCCATGGCCAGCGCGCGTGCCAGGCTTACGCGTTTTTTCATACCGCCGGAGAGTTCGGACGGTTTATATTTTTCAATGCCGGGCAGTCCCACCATGTCAAGCAGTCGGGTGATCTTGTCACTGATCTCTTTTTCCGACAGCTTGGTGTGTTCACGTAAGCCAAGCCCGACGTTTTCATCAACATTCATCGAATCAAACAACGCTCCATTCTGGAATACCAGTCCCATTTTTTTGCGTATCTCAAAAAGCTCCGATGACGACATGTCGTTGAGGTTTTCACCTTCCACGACCACTTTGCCTCTGTCCGGCCTGAGCAAAGCTACAATATGTTTTAGCAATACGCTTTTTCCGCATCCTGAGCGGCCGATGATGGTTGTGACCTTTCCTGTTTCAATATCAAGATTGACGCCGCTTAATATATGCTTATCACGAAACGATTTGTGGAGATTGCTGATCTCAATCATATGTCCTTTTTGCGAGCTGATTAATCAGCCACGAATAACACGAACTAACACAAAGAATCAATTAACTTGTTAATGAGGATATGTGCATTCAAAAAGAAATAAACAAAACATCTTGGTTAAACCGGTAAGTCATGCGTTGTCCGAATGACGTTTTCTGAAACTGCTTTCGTGTCTTTTTGTGTGTTTCGTGGGCAACACAAGCTATTTACAATAAATATCGTCTAGTACTTTTCTATAAGAAAAATATCGAAGCGACTACGTAGTCATTTACAAGGATCGCGGCCGACGACAATACGAACGCGCGTATCGTTGCCTGTCCGACTCCTTCAGCGCCGCCTTCGGTCGAGAAACCAACGTAGCAACCGATAAGCGCCGTTGATGTTCCAAAGAGAAATGCTTTAACAATACCTGCCATAAGGTCTCTGACTTCCATAAATCGCTGAACGCTGGCAAAAAATGCCTGAGGAGCTACATCCATCGATATATACCCGATGAACATAGATCCGCCGATAGCAATAAAGTCGGCAATGACAATGAGAAGCGGCATCATGATGATACCCGCAAGTAATCTGGGGGTTGCGAGATACCGAATCGGGTCGATCGCCAGCGTTTCCAATGCGTCAATCTGTTCCGTCACTTTCATCGTACCGATTTCCGCCGCAATGGATGCGCCAAAGCGGCCGGACAAAACCAATCCCGTCAGCACCGGCGCCAGTTCCGTCGTAATAGCGCGGGCGGTTGCAGAGCCGAGAAACATATTGGGAGAACCAAATCCCTGTAGCTGATATCCTGCCTGCACTGCGCTGACCATTCCTGCAAACGTAGCGGACACGATAACGAGAGGAATCGAATTAAAACCCACGATCACCATTTGCTCCAGCACCAATTTCCGGTCGCGATGTACGTAGCGCAAATTCTTGACTGCAAAATAAAACAAAATAATCGATTCGCCCATACCGGAAAAAAAGGTCAGAACTTTTTTTCCGAATTTGTCAATAAAGAAGAATTCCGCTATCAAAACGATGATTTTCTTAAAGGATGCCATAATTTTAATTACCACAAAAAAGCACAAGAAAATACGACACTATTTCCGGGTTAGAATATACTTCTTTATCTCTAATTTAGTTGAACCAAAACTGATTAACAATCCATTTTCCATTCGGGAGGATTTTAGATAACCCAGTATCTGTGCAATATGTTCATCCGCAAGAGTTCTACACGC
>JAEUSK010000281.1 GCA_016787925.1 bacterium
GCTAATCAGCTGACTGCGCAAGATGAAGCGAAGCCCGTGTCGATGAGTTTTTTGAGCGATTTGGAGAAACAGGTTTACTACGAATTGAACCGCGTTCGCTCCAATCCGAAAGAATATGCGAAGCATGTCAAAAAGGTCATAAGTCTGTTTGACGGAAAACTCATGCAATATCCCGGCGAAACGGCGATCATGACAACAGAAGGCGAGAGTGCGGTGGCAGAATGTTATGATTTTTTGATGAAAGCGGAACCGGTGGATACGCTGCGCGTGTCACGCGGTTTGTCACGCGCGGCGCGGGATCACGCCGACGATCAGGGTGTGACAACAGAAACAGGACATACTGGCCGCGACGGGAGCTCGCCGTTTGACCGAATCGAACGCTATGGCCAATGGCTTTCAACCGCAGGCGAGAACGTGGACTATGGAAATAATATCGCGCGCCGAATCGTTTTATCTTTGATCATAGACGACGGCGTGCCGTCGCGCGGCCACCGGAAAAACATTTTTAATCCGCAATTCAAAGTGGTTGGCATTGCGTGCGGGCCGCATCAGCAGTATCGATACATGTGCGTAATGGATCTGGCCGGCGGATTTAAAGCTAAAAAGACAGGCTCGACTGTGCGAGGCGAAGATTAAGAGGGAGAGGTAATTAAATAACGATCATCATATTTCTGCTTTCGCGACAATGGCCCTTACGGTTAGCGGAGCTCAAGCGTATTTTTCAAAGACGATAAATACTTTGAAACCTTTTGGAATAATTTTTCGTAGAAGTAGTTAGATTATTAAAGACCTCAAATTTCTCCTCTCCTCCTCATAAGAAAGTCCCGCGGCGTAAAAACTGTGGGGCTTTCTATTTTACATCAGTTTTTGCCAATCTTCGTAGAGTTTGGATATTTTTTCAGTAACCACGTGGTATTGATTCTGCAAGTGTTGCGATTTTTCAGCCTTTTTATAAACCTCTGGATCCGACAATTCCGTTTCAATTTCTAATTTTAGTTTCTCCTGCTCCTGAATGGCCCGTTCAATATCGGCAATTTTCTTTTGATGTTTTTTTTCTTCCGCCGCCAATTTCTTTTTTTCATCGCGTTCTGCGGCTCTTTTTACTTTGTCTTCCGGGATAACGGTCTTGGATACCTTTGCGTTTTCAACGACCGCTTCAACTTCCTTTAATTTGCACTCGTGATAGTAATCAAAGTTTCCCAAATACGTTTTGATCTTGCCGTCTCTTATTTCGATCACCTTGTTAACCAGATTATTCATAAAATGCCGGTCGTGAGAAACGATGAGCAAGGTTCCCTGAAACTCCGTTAACGCGCCCTGCAGAATTTCTTTGGACTGCGCGTCGATATGATTGGTCGGTTCGTCCAGAATGATGAAATTTGCCGGATTCAAAAGCATTTTTGCAAAGGCCAGACGCGATTTCTCACCGCCGCTCAATACGCCTACCTTTTTATAAATATCATCGCCTGAAAACAAAAATGCGCCAAGTATAGTTCGCAATACCAGCGGGGGCTGATTGGAACCCGACGAAGCCACCTCTTCATAAGCAGTCTTAGTTGCATCCAATTTATCAGACTGCTGCTGCGCGAAATATTCCAGTGTGACGTTATGTCCAAGTGAAACCGATCCGCTGTCGGGCGTTTCGAAGCCGGAGATGATGCGAAGTAAAGTAGATTTTCCCGCGCCGTTGGTTCCAATGAGCGCAACTTTCTCGCCGCGTTCCAGCGTCAGGTTGAGTGGATTTAACACAGTACGGCCGTTGTAACTTTTGGATATACCTTGAACTTCCAGGACGACGCGGCCGCTTTTTGGCGGTTGTGGAAAGCGGAACTGGATCGCTCTTTTTTCGTCATCGGGAAGCTGAATCTTGTCCATGTGATCGAGAAACTTTATTTTGCTTTGAGCTTGCCGGGCTTTAGATGCTTTGTAACGAAATCGGTCGATAAATAACTGAATCCGC
>JAEUSK010000014.1 GCA_016787925.1 bacterium
ATTAGGCGATCCGGGGAATTATCCGTATACGCGCGGCGTGCAGGCAACGATGTACCGCGGCCGTTTCTGGACGATGCGTCAGTATGCCGGATTCGGCAACGCGGAAGAATCGAATAAACGGTATAAGTATTTATTGTCGCAAGGTACGAGCGGCCTGTCTGTTGCATTCGACCTGCCGACGCAGATCGGATACGATTGCGATCATACGCTGGCCGATGGGGAAGTCGGTAAGGTCGGCGTGTCGGTTTCGTCGCTTGAAGATATGGAGGTTTTATTCGATGGCATTCCGCTCGATAAGATCAGCACCTCCATGACGATCAATTCTACCGCGGCGATATTGTTATGTTTATACATTGCCGTTGCGAAAAAGCAAGGCGCCGATATCAGCAAGCTAGCCGGCACGATTCAAAACGACGTTCTGAAAGAATATATCGCGCGCGGCACGTACATCTATCCGCCGAAACATTCTATGCGTCTCATCACGGACATATTTAAATACTGCACGAAGGAATTGCCTAAATGGAATATGATCTCGATCAGCGGGTATCATATTCGCGAGGCCGGTTCAACAGCGGTACAGGAACTCGCATTTACGTTTTCCAATGCGATCGCGTATGTGCAGGCGGCGCTGGATTCCGGGCTGGATGTGGATCAATTCGCATCCCGGCTCAGCTTTTTCTTTAATGCGCATAATAATTTTTTTGAAGAGATCGCAAAATATCGCGCGTCACGCCGCATTTGGGCCAAGGTCATGAAAGAACGATTTCACGCCAAAGACCCGAAAAGCATGACGCTGCGTTTTCACACCCAAACCGGCGGCTCGACGTTGACCGCCCAGCAACCGTATAATAATATCTCCCGCGTTACGATCCAGGCTCTGGCGGCGGCGCTCGGCGGAACGCAAAGCCTTCATACCAACGGATTTGACGAAGCGCTGGCGCTTCCAACGGAAGCATCGGCGGAGATCGCATTGCGTACACAGCAGATCGTGGCAAACGAAAGCGGCGCGGCGGATACCGTCGATCCCATGGCAGGGAGTTATTATGTAGAAATGCTGACGGACGAAATTGAGAAAAAAGTTTTCGATTACATCAAGAAGATCGACGACATGGGCGGCGCAATCCATGCGATCGAATCGGGGTTTTTTCAGAACGAGATCGCTTCCGCCGCCTATCAATACCAGCGCTCAATCGAAAAAAAGGAACGTATTATCGTCGGCGTCAATGATTTTGTTTCCGATCGCGAAAGCCACCCGGATATCATGACCATTGACACGAAAATGGAAGGTATTCAGAAACAGAAGATCGCCGCGCTACGAAAAAAACGCGATAACGCAAAAGTGAAAACCAATCTTGATAAACTCGCATCGGCCGCAGCAACCGACGCCAACCTTCTGCCCATCATACTTGACTGTGTTGAATCCTATGCAACACTCGGTGAAATAGCCGATGTGATGAGGAAAGTTTTCGGAGAATACCAGGCGGGGTAGTATACTTGTTTATCCGAATGGATCATATTATTTGCAAGGCATAAGAAGTTCCTAAAAAGATTTACATGAAACTGTGCCCTGTCTCGCGGAGTGTGCTCGCCACATTCTAACACAAACTCTTAACGAAATATTTGTTACAATTCACAATGAAAAAACTATTGGGGCAAATAAGGAACTGTACGGAGTGCGAAAAGCATTTGGAATTAGGTGTTAATCCGATTATTGCCGCGACTTCAAAAAGTAAAATCATCATCATAGGGCAGGCGCCGGGGCGAATCGTTCACAAGACGGGCATTCCCTGGGACGATAAGAGCGGGGACAACCTGCGAAACTGGTTAGGAATTGATAAAGCCTCATTTTATGATGCGGATAACATCGCTTTAATGCCGATGGGGTTTTGTTATCCGGGGACGGGCAAATCAGGTGACTTGCCGCCCAGGCCTGAATGCGCCCCCTTGTGGCATCGAAAACTATTGGCAAAAATGACGGACGCAAAACTAATTCTACTTATTGGGCAGTATGCACAGCATTATTACCTCGGCGAAGTTGCAAAAGCCACGTTGACGGAAAACGTCAAAAATTTTAGAGCGTATTTACCGAAATACTTTGTCTTGCCGCATCCGTCGCCCAGAAATAATATTTGGCAGGCGAAACATGAGTGGTTTGAGAAAAAAGTTTTGCCCGAATTGAAAAAGCAAATAAAAAATATTTTGAAATGACTGAACCGATATCATTAAAGTTACTTCTGACGAATCGGACATGCTTCAGTGGAAGGCGATCATGTCGTGGGCGATGGGGAATGAGATCAAAACGGACGGCACTGTACCAAGTGAGGAATTAGTAACCCCACATCCGAATTGGGATTTCACAGCATGGCAATATTTTCTCCCGATCTAAGTGAGGCTATTGGACCCAATTCAAAAAGAACTTAAGATAGAGAGGGATAAACGGGGATTTGTATTCTGAAAATACTTAATAAAACTTATTGACTAATAACCGCCTGCAACGTAGATTTTTCCGTCTATCTATTGCTCTTTTCAATCCTGGAATTCCAGTCATGAATGATTCAAATTCAAATAACCTCTTCCTCAAATCCTTGGACATCCAATGAACGGCTATGTATCGGAAATGAACGCCCTTCTCGGCGAGATCAAGACCTTTCTGATGAAAAACCTCGGCGCAAAACATCTGCGTCTCAACGTCATGAGCCCCAAAACGTCCAAACTGCAAATGATCGCGTACACGGACGGATTTGACAGCGAAGAGGTGAAGATCAGTTTGTCAAAAGGGCAGGGGTGTTCCGGAAAAGCGTGGAATACGAAGATGGAGGCGATCTCCGACCTGAGAAAAGATGTGCAGTGGATCTCCGACGAGGATCAGAAAAGGGTCAAGAGCGGCCTGAGCGTGATTCTGAGTATTCCGCTGCTCGATCCGGATGAACCGAAAATCAAAAAAGTCATCGGTACCATGACCATCGACAGCACCGAAAATGTCTATGATGCCTTGAAAAAAGCAGCTCCGGTCTTAACGCCGTACGTGCAGACAATGGCGGCGCTGGTCAAGAAAAGCGGGTTGTAGTTTTTTTCTTTCAATACTTTTTCTATTGTAGGAAATTTCCCGGTATGAAATATCAAATGCGAATAGGATATTCTTAAACGCAATTGCGTCAAACTTACTGCTATGTCCAGATAGCAGCAATTTCGTGTGTTGAACGATTTGAGGGAAATATATGCAATTGAATATACAAATAGTTATACGCCATGGCCAAATGTGTACTCAAGACATGGGTAACACTTTGTACTCAGGACATAGGTAACACTTTTTAGATTTAAATGGTAGTTAATTCCATTGGTTTAAACTCAAAAGTTGTTAGATCAATGAAGCCGAGTTTAAGATTGTCGTACCAGAC
>JAEUSK010000022.1 GCA_016787925.1 bacterium
GTCCACACCCGGACAAGGCGATCTTGCTGAAATTGAAAATACGGCCGGCGTCAAATTGGCAAAGCAGCACGGCATCAATGTCGCGTACCTTGCGATGAATATGAGCAAGAAACCTTTTACGGACCTGCGCGTTCGCCAGGCAATAGTCTATGCGATCAATCGCGAACAATTAGTCAAAGAAGTGTACGGCCAGCTCGGACGACCTGCAAAAAACCCCATTCCGCCGGTGTTGCTCGGTTATAACGAAGAAATCCGATTTACGCCATATAATCCGGATAAGTCCAAAGAACTCCTGAAAGAAGCCGGGTTCCCGAATGGCTTTAAGACCAAACTTCTGAGTTTACCTATCGTACGAGAATATATGCCCAACGGACAACTCACAGCTGAATTTATTCAAAAAGAACTGAAGACCGTCGGCATTGAAGTGGAAATAGTATCGTACGAATGGAAAGAAGTTCTTGCCCGGCGCGAGCGCGGCGAGCATGAAATTGCATTGGCCGGATGGGTCGGCGATGCGCCGGATCCGCATTTCTTTTTCTTCCCGCTGTTGGACAAGGTAAATGCAAAAAATGTGGGGTCGACCAATGCCGCATCTTACAAAAGCGAGGAAATACACAACCTGATTGAAAAAGGAAAGGTCACTTTCGATCCGGTTGAACGAAGTAACATCTACAAAAAAGCCTGTGAGGTTTTCAATAAAGATCTTCCGTGGTTCACTATTGCGCATTCGGTTTCGATTGTTCCTATGCGCGATAATGTGATGGATTTTGTTCTGCACTCCAGTTCCGTCAGAAAATTTGACAAAGTATGGTTAAAAAAATAACATGAGAGGGTGAGCACAATAAAGACCAGCCGTGGTTCACAATTGCGCATTCGGTATCGATTGTTCCCATGCGGGATTGCGTCATGGATTTTCAATTGCATTCCGGTTCCATTTGAAAATTCGGAAAGGTATGGCTGAATAAGTAAATTACATTTAGGGTTGACTCTCGCTCGTATTTTTTATACTTTGGCTCCCATTTCGAATAATATAAGGGATTATGAAAAATAAGTCGACGGTTATACTTTTAGCGTTTTTCGTTTTTTGCTTTGTTTCCATGCTCCTGTTTATGGTTTTCAAATTTATTAAACCGGACGTCAGCTTTGGACGAAAGATTGCATTGATCGAACTGGAAGGCACGATCGTGGACTCGCGTGACATCGTGCGGCAATTCAAGAAATACCGTGACGACAGTTCCGTGGAAGCCATTGTTTTTCGGATTGAAAGCCCCGGCGGAGGCATTACACCTTCGCAGGAAATTTTTGATATCGTCAAAAAGACGCGCGCATCGGGAAAACCCGTTATCGTTTCCATGGGAAGTGTCGCGGCGTCGGGCGGATATTATGTGGCGTGTCCTGCTGACACGATAGTAGCTAATCCGGGAACGATCACCGGCAGTATCGGCGTGATCATTCAGTATCCGAATGTGGATAAACTCCTGGAAAAAGTAGGCGTGAAATTCACCACGATAAAAAGCGGGCAATTCAAGGATGCCTTGAGCCCGTATCGCGATATGACGAAAGCAGAAGAAAATTATCTGCAGGATTTTGTGATGAATGCCTATGGACAATTTGTGATCGCGGTAGCAACCGAACGAGACCTGGATACTGCCTACGTTCGTGAATTTGCCGACGGGCGCGTTTATACCGGAGAACAAGCCAAAGAGCTTAAACTTATTGATGTGCTTGGCACGTATGACGACGCGATCATGATCGCCGCACGAAAAGCAGGCATTACAGGAACACCGGAAGTCATCAAAGAAAAAAAATATAAGCCGTCATTTTTTGATCTGATATTTGACGATGACGCCGCTTCGAAGATCGAATCGGTGATTTCATTGCCGGAATTCAGAAGTTATCCGGTCGTCAGTTATAAATACGGATTCTAAATGAACCTGACCAAAGCAGAAATAGTTTCCAAAGTTGCCGCCGCCGTCGGATTGACGAAGATCGAAACGGAGGCTGTGATCAACGGCTTCATCATTGCAATCAATGATTCCCTTAAAGAAGGCAATGAAATCGAAATTCGCGGGCTTGGCAGTTTCCGCATTATCGAACGTCAACCCCGTTTGGCGCGCAACCCAAAAACCGGAGGCAAGGTGCAATTGCCTAAACGGCGCGTCCCTCAGTTCCGTCCGTCAAAAGACCTGCGTAAGGCTGTTAATGTAAAAAAATAGAAAATAGATTTATTATTAAACAACTCAATCACTCGAAAGGAGATCACGCATGCCCTGCGGAAGAAAAAGAAAAAGAAGAAAAATGGCAACGCATAAACGCAAAAAAAGATTACGCCGCGATCGACATAAGAAGAAAAATCGCTAATCTCATATAATATTCGTTACCTTCAAGTCCCGCTCCAAAAAGAGCGGGACTCATTTTTTGTATCAATCGGTCGTTGAGCCCCCATGTTTAGCGAAAAAGCGAAACGACTATTCTCAAAAGCTGATATTGGCTCTATGCGTAATATTAAAATCATTATCGAATACGACGGAACTCATTTTAACGGATGGCAATTCCAGCCGCATCATCGCTCGGTTCAGGGCGAACTCCAGCGCGCAGTGAAGCAAATCACAGCGGAACAAGTCACTGTCGAAGGCGCCGGACGAACCGACACCGGCGTACACGCCCGCGGACAGGTTGGCAATTTCAAGATGGAAAAAGACATGGGCCTTCCGGAACTGATGAAGGGTCTGAACGCGGTTCTTCCTGAAGACGTCCGGATTAAAGCTATAAGTCAAGTGGACATGAATTTCCACTCTCGTTTTTCTGCTAAAGAAAGACGTTATAAATATTATATGGTTCAAAGCCCTGTTTCCATCGGCCGCCAATACTACTGGTACTACCCGCACCATTTGGATTTTGAGATCATGAAATCGGCATGCAATCTTTTGATCGGACAGAAAAGTTTTCGTTCGTTTTGTTTGTCTCGAGCTGAGGTGAGTCATTACATTTGCGAAGTTCGCAAGGCGGAATGGTATGAAAAAGACGGAGTTAAGATATTCGAGATCCACGCCAATCGTTTTCTCCATAACATGGTACGAACTATCGTTGGAACTTTTGTAAACTTAGGCCGAGGAAGAATCACCTATGACGATCTGGTATCAATAATGGAAAAAGAAGACCGCCGCGTTGCCGGATTTTCAGCACCTGCGGAAGGGTTGTTTCTGGAAGAAGTGGTGTATTGAAGCTTGAAAACTAAACCTGAAAGGTTTCTTAAACCTTTCAGGTTTAAATAAAAGAGACTACGCGAAATTCTCAATACTATCCATGAACTTATTGAACAAATAATCACTGTCGTGCGGACCGGGAGAGGCTTCGGGATGGTATTGAACGGAAAAGATAGGCAGTTCTTTATGGCGAAATCCTTCGAGAGTGCCGTCGTATAAATTAAAATGCGTGAGTTCGATATCTCTTTCATTCAGCGATTTTGGGTCTACGGTAAATCCGTGATTTTGCGACGTAATTTCGATCACGCCGGTTTCCAGATTCTTCACCGGATGATTTGCGCCGCGATGGCCGAATTTAAGTTTGTATGTGTGCCCGCCCAATGCGATGCCGGCCAATTGCTGGCCTAAACAAATTCCGAAAATAGGTTTCTTGCCGATGAGTTTTTGAATTTCAGGAATTACGTAGTCCACGGCTTCCGGATCGCCGGGACCATTGGATAAAAATACGCCGTCAGGATTAATTTTTAGAATATCTTCCGCTTTCGTTTTCGAAGGAAACACATGCAGCCTGCATCCGCGCTCGACAAATTTTCTGAGAATATTCCGCTTCACACCGAAATCATAAACCGCGATCGTGTAAGCGTGTTCCCTTGAAACATTTTCAAGAAATTGCCAGTCTTTGCCATTAGGCTCATCCCATGTGTAGGCTTTTTTACAGGTCACTTCGTCCACCAGATTCGCGCCCACCATGCTTGGCGATTGTTTCACCTTTTCAAGCAAACTCGCTACGTCAAGATCTTTGGTGGAAATAATCGCGCGCATGGCGCCGCTATTACGTATGTGGCGTGTGATCGCCCGGGTGTCCAGGCCCTCAACGCCCATGATGTTGTGTTTTTTCAATAAAGCGTCCAGCGACGTGTCCGAGCGCCAGTTTGATGGATAAGTACAAAGTTCTTTAACAATAAATGCCTTTATCTGGGGTTTTTCCGACTCAAAATCTTCATTGCTGATGCCGTAATTGCCGATCAGCGGATAGGTCATCACGATCATCTGCCCGCAATACGACGGATCGGATAATATCTCCTGATAACCGGTCATGCTGGTATTGAAAACGATCTCACCCGTTGTCTCGCCTTCAGCGCCAAAAGAAAAACAGTCGTACGTTTTTCCGTCTTCTAATACCAGTTTAGCTTTGATTCTCATTCTGCTTCTTTGATTTTACGTTTAAGCCTGCTTGATCGAATATTAAATTAATGGTAATTACTTCAGATATTCTGATACTTTTTAGTTCATCAAGGGATAATTCAAATCAGCGTAGACATCAAAATCAGAAAACACCTTTGTCATTCTGTAAGAATCTTTTTTCTTCGCAACGTACGGCGTATGATTTAAAAATATTCTTGCGGAATGACACGATCGGCACTTTAGACTGACTGCTGAGAGTTACAAAAAATCAGCGTAAGACCTGCCTGGCTAAATTTGGAAAATCAGTGATCACGCCGTCCACATTAAATTTCTTCATCCGCATTAATTCCGCTTCGGTGTTGACTGTCCATGGAAAAACCGTACAGCCGGATTCTCGCGCTTTTTCAAGCAGCGCATCTGTAATACCGTTGTAATTAGGATGCCAGGAATCGACGATCAGTCCTTTCGCGAGACGCTGGTTCAATCGCGGCATTCGCTTTTCGTAAATGAAACCTGTCCGCAGAGTCGGGTCCACTTTTTGGATTTTCTTTATAACAAGCGGATTAAAGGATGAAATGATGACCTTTCTCTGCAGTCCGAATTTATAAATTAATTCCACAACGCGCTTTTCTATCTTTCCCCTAAGCGGCATTTCACTCTTGATTTCAATGTTGATGAAGACAGAAGTGTTTTTATACAACTCCAGTACGTCGGACAGGGATGGAATATACGTTTCCACCATATCGCTTTTAAGTTTGATCTTTTGCAGGTCGGATAGTTTCTTACTGCGTACCATTCCGCGTCCGCCTTCCGTCAGGCGCTCCAGGCGCATATCATGAAAAACCACCAGTTCCTTATCTTTCGTAAGGCGCACGTCCAACTCTACCCCGTCATAACCTTCTTCCAAAACTGCGTGAAAACCCGGAATTGAATTTTCAGGATAGCCCGAATACGTCACGCCGCGGTGAGCAATGATCAGAATTTTCTTGGAGGAGGGCATTAATTATTTTTTCCCGATAAAACGTTTTCGTAGTAGTCAATATACAATTGCACCACGCGATCCGTTCCGAAATTATCAATAACGCGTTTTCGGGATGCATTCCCCAATTGCAGTTGCAGGCTTTTATCCGACAATATTTTGACGATATCTCCTGCCATGGCGTCCACATCGCCGAGTTTTTCAAGATATCCCGTTTCGCCGTGAATATTGATCTCAGGAAGACCGCCGACATTGGTAGTTACGACAGGAACTCCCGAAGCCATCGCTTCGAGCGCCGCGAGACCGAAACTTTCCGACTCGCTCGGAAGTAAGAATACATCCGCTTTGCAGATGAGATCGGACACGGCCTCCTGCTTGCCAAGAAACAAAACATCATGTTCGACGTGCAGTTCACGCGCCAGCTGTTCGGTGTTATAGCGTTCAGGTCCGTCGCCAATGAGAACGAGCTTACTGTTTACCGACTCTTTTACTTTAGCGAATATCTTGATGACATCATTTAACCGCTTCAAAGGTCTAAAATTACTTGTATGCATGATGATCTTTTCGCCTTTGGGCGCGATGTGGTGAAGAAAACCGTTGCAGGGGCCGTCGGACTCGTCATGCGGTTTATATTTTTCGGTGTCTATAAAATTGTGAATCACTTCGATCTTGCGGTTGGGTTTGATTTCGGAATACGTTCGGTTGCGCAGGTATTTGGATACTGCCGTCGTGCCGTCGCTTTCGTCGATACTGAATTTGATCAGATTCAGAAAAGACCGATCCATGGCGAGCAGCGTAATATCTGTGCCGTGCAGCGTCGTAACGATCTTCAACTCTTTAATGCGGTTATTTTTCCGGATGATCTGTTTGGCTAAGTACGCGCTGGGCGCGTGCGGTATCGCATAGTGCACATGCAGCAGATCAAGGTCTTCAAACTCCGCGACTTCGGCCATCCGCGCCGCGAGGGACAATGCATACGGCGTGTATTCAAAAACCGGATACGTCATAA
The DNA here is from genome assembly GCA_016787925.1 of bacterium. Classification (GTDB taxonomy): domain Bacteria; phylum CLD3; class CLD3; order SB21; family SB21; genus SB21. The sequence goes on from JAEUSK010000022.1 coordinate 6,380, forward strand.
CGTCAACGGCATGAAAATAAATATGTTCGCGAAAGGACGCTAAACGGAACGGAATGTCGGAGGTTATAAAATGAACATCGTGGCCGCGTTTTGCCAGTTCGATACCCAATTCCGTAGCAACAACGCCGCTGCCCCCATAAGTCGGATAACACGTAACGCCAATTTTCATTTCTTACTTTCTACCTTCGTCTGAATACAATATACACACCATACGCAATGACGATACCGATCATGATGTACCGGTTGAAGTCAGGGCCAAAAAGGCCAAACATATTCAATACTATAGTCAGTATCATCAGACCTATAACCGACCAGCCATAGATCTGCCAGTAAAAAGTTCGTTTACGTCTGGCTTCGGTTTTCGCATCCTCGGCGTCCGGAATATCATTCTGGTTTTCTAAAGGAGTTTGTTCTTCAGACATGGATGTTAATTTCTGTAAATTTTCAAAACTTTAAGCTGTAATTCGCCGTTGGGAACCTGGATGATTGCCGTGTCCCCCACGGACTTGCCGAGCAGCCCTTTGCCGATCGGCGTATTGACGGATATTTTTCCCGTTTCCCAATCGGCTTCGTTATCCGGAACCAATGTGTATGTGATTTTTTCTTTGGTTTTCACATTTTGAAGATTCACCGTTGCCAGTATGTAAACTTTATCCGACGGAATATCCTCCTCTTTGACGATCACCGCATGCATGAGTTTATATTCCATATCATTGATGCGGTTCTGCAGATGCTGGAGTTCTTCCTTCGCGGCATGGTACTCCGCATTTTCTTTGAGATCGCCGTGCTCGCGCGCGACCTGAACGCGGTTTGTGATCTCAGGGCGTTTCACGTTTTTCAGCTCCTTGATCTCTTCCTTCATCTTTTTCAGGCCCTCCGGGGTCAGATAGAACTTCGCCATCGCTTAAGATTTCTCCTTTTCTTTATATAGAAATTATTACGGTGATTATTTCCCGCAGATCGCGCTAATTGCGCAGATAAAACTTTCTGCGAGAATCTGCGAAGTCTGCGGGACATCTTTGTTTTTTGGTCATCAATCTAAGCCATTGCGAATTTATTTGAGAATAGCGAGCACTTCCTGCTGGAGCGGCGTTCCCGTCACGAGGATATCTTTATTTTCCATGACAAATACATCGATCTCTGTGCGCACGCCGAAATCATCGATAAAATAGATTCCGGGTTCTATCGAAAAGCACGTGCGCGGTATGATACGGCGATTGTCCTTGGTCTCGAGATTATCTATGTTCGCGCCATTGCCGTGCACGTCCTCGCCGATCGAATGTCCCGTGCGGTGAATAAAATATTCGCCGTAGCCTTTCGATTTTATATAATTCCGGCACACGTCATCAACCTGCCATCCGTACAGCGGCTGTTCCTTAGTAATTTCATTCTTGATAAAACTCACGGCGGCATCGCGCGCGCCTTTCACCACCTGAAAAATTTTCTCGTATTTCTCGGGAACCGTTGTGCCTGCATAGCCGACCCAAGTGTAGTCCGCGTATACACCACGCGGCGTATTTTTCTTACACCATAAATCGATCAAAACAAAATCGTTTTCATGAATCTCTTTGAAAATCTCTTTAGTCGGCTCATAATGCGGATCGCCGGAATTCTGGTTAACGGAACAATTCGGATAATGTTCGGTTGTCATTCCGTGCTCATGGATGCGCTTGAGTATGAACTGTTGCACATCATACTCGGTGATCTTTTGTTTTGATTTGAGTTTATTTTTTATTTCCGCAAACGCCTCGTGAACAAACTTGATCAGCGCACGTGACGCCTCGAGGTGAAATTCAAGCTGTTCGTTATCCCATATGGAATCGAAGAACTGGATGAGATCGGCTGAAGAAACGACTTCCGCGCCCGTGGTCTTTTTTACGAGTTCCACTGTGCCGGCGTCCACGATCGATATGTAGGGTATATTGGCCTCCGGTGAATATTCCATCGCAATTTTCTTGCCGCCTCGAACCATTCTTTTGAGCGCGTCCTCAAGTTCCATCCAACTCGAATAGATCATCTTGTCGCCGGGCAGCGTATCCAATGTCCCGCGTTCGATACCATGAACCAATTTTTGCGGCACGCCTTTGGCGGGGATGTAATAAAAAAAACGCCTCATCTGTGTAAGGTGTTCCGGTAAAACGAGAATTTTTTGCGCAATGGTATTATTTTTGCGAAAGCTGTAAAATAGCCAGCCGTCAAGGCCCAATGTTTGAAGAGAGTCCTGGATCTGTCTGACCCGGCTGTCGGATAACCCTTTTTCGAATGTTGTTTCCATAATGTAAACCTGATTTAAAAGTGTTTGTAACCTTTAGATTCGATTTTTATTTTCCTGTTTTTGCTCAGCCCGCTGATCGTGTGCGAAGCGGCTATTCTTCCGATAGCGGTAATGTTCTTTCCCAAAATTCGTTTGGCCTTCTTGAAATTCCTCGGCGTAAGGGTCATCAATAGTTCATATTCTTCACCGCCGTGTAAAACGTATTCCAGGACATTGTCTCTTGCCATTTGCGCCGCTCTAAGCGTTTCGGGATGAACAGGAATATGCGCCAATTCTAATTCTGCCCCGACGTTGCTCGCCCGGCAAACATGACTGAGGTCCGACGACAGCCCGTCGCTGATATCAATACAGCCGTTTATTTTAACGCCTTTATCTAAAAGCCGGCGAATCCATTCGTTACGCGGCTCAGGATTCAAGTGTTTCTCTGTAATATAAGAAAATACTGAAGATGGTTTACGCTTCTGCAAAACCCGCAATCCCGCCTGCGATGCGCCAAGATCGCCCGTGACCGCAATAATATCGCCGGCTCTTGCCGAAGATCGTTTCAGAATAAACGCAGGCTCAACTTCGCCGAGCAAAGTAATACAGATTACCAATTCATTTTTCGCACGAGTGATATTTCCGCCGATAACCTGTGTCTGATACTTTTTTGCGACCGCCGAAATACCGCGGTACAGTTCCGTGATATTATCTGCAGTGATTTTGGCGGGAATCGTCAGATTGAGCAGCGCCCATGTCGGTACGGCTCCCATCGCGGCAATATCGCTTAGATTGGAAGACAGCGCTTTCCGGCCCAATTTTTCGAAATTCGTATAACGAAGATCAAAATGAATACCCTCAACTAACGCATCGACAGTGGCAACATTCCACATTTTCTTGGACGTCTTAAACACCGCCGCGTCGTCTCCAATACCGAGTACCAGCTGTGAGTTTCTTTGACTGCTTTTCAGAACCCGGCTGATCAAATTGATAAGGCCGAATTCGTCAACCTGCTGAATGCTCGTTTTTGGCGCCATAAACGTTGGGAATATAAACGAATATCGGCATTTAATCAAATTGTTTTTCAGGGATGACGGCTTGAAAACGCCGTATATTGGGGCTAAAAAGGAGTCTAGAATTCGAAAATAGTTCCGACGGTATAACTTCTTCCGGGCATCCGATAGCGTTCAATTTCTTCGTATTGCGTGTTGGTGATATTGTTTACCGCAAAATAGATCAGCCGGCCATGCTGAAATTTGTAAGATAGTTTTGAATTTAATGTAAAAAAGGCATCCGGCTCGCTTCCGGGATAGATCGAAACCTCTTGTATTGAGCTATTATAACGTCCGTTCACGTTCCATGCCATATTGCCATAAAATGCGTCGGAATTAAAATTGAATGAGTGTTTAACCTTATACGGAAGATCGTGATTGCCGCTGGCGTAGCCAATATCGCTTTGGCCCGCATTTTTGGAGATATCCCTCGCGTCCAGATAGGTATAACCAAAGGAGGCCGTATAATAATGTTTGCAATAGAGGTTAAAATTAAATTCGATTCCCTGCATCCGGGCACGATTGAGGTTAAGCACCTTATACAGGTTGCCTGAAACCAGTTTATAGGCAATAAGATTCTTGTACTCATTGTAGAAATAGGAGATGTCATACGCCGTATATTCCGTGATGCGGAATTTCGTCCCAAGTTCAAACGAAGCAAACAATTTCTCCGACTTTAAGTCAGGGTCCTGAATGAAATTAATCCCTCCGCCGGATTCATATTTTATGTATCTTTCAGCCACGGAGGGGTTTCTGTAAGCCTGTGCCAGGAGAGTCCTGACAGACCAATCGTCCGTGACAGAATACACCATGGATATCTTAGGGCTGAAATTGCCCTCGGAGTAATCACCAAAAATCGTATTATAATCATAACGAAGCCCGACCGTCGTGGTGAATTTCGGGTGCAGTCGGATCTCATCCTGCAGATACCCGGCAACATTCACGGCTTTGTGTTTTCCATACAAAATGTTTGCCGGGCGGGCATCGGTATAATCAAATTGGAAATCCGTTCCGGCTATCAGATAATGCATTTTTCCCACGTAATAATCCAACTGGGAAACATTCCCAACACGAAATGTGCTGATGGTCGTCTTGGGAATATCCTGATGTCCGGTGTTCACATTCGTACTGTCATTTTCCGGGTTTTTGTCAAACAAATATTCCGAACCGTTGTTATAATAATAAAACCTGCTTGAATACTTAACGGATGTGCTTGGAATGGCATAATAGTAGAGATCGCTGCTGACTTCATAACGGTTTTGACGGTCGTCTTTCCGCCACGGGGCCACTGAATATGCATTTAAAAAATTAAGCCACGTTGCCGGATACTCATTGCGTATCCAATTGTAATTAGCCGATATCTGGATATTCCGGTTGTTTGAAAAATTATAAATCCCCTTGCCGTAAATATTATACATTTCAAATCCTGTCGACTCCCTGTGTCCCTCATTCGATTTGCGCCCTGCATCTACGAGAAAGGAAAAATTATCAATTTTTCTGCTGTGTGAGAATTCCAGAGTATTGTAGTCGCCAACTTTGTTGTAGCCTGTGTAGGACGGCGCAGGATTGTAAAAACCGTATTCTGCATGAACTTTGGTATAAGGCTTCAAAACCGGTTTCTTGGTAATGACATTGATCACGCCGCCCATGGCATTGGAACCATACAGCGAAGAATACGCTCCTTTAACCACTTCCACGCGTTCGATGGAATTGGTCGGAACAAGATTCCAAAGCGCGCCGCCCGATTCCGGACTGAGCGCTGGGCGTCCGTCGATCAGGAGTAGAACCCGATTACCAACACCGGCTCCGGCAACTTCGGATGAGCCTCGGATCGAAACCGCTTGCACATTGGAACCGCTTGAACGAACCATCTGAACGCTTGGAGCGGCTTCAATGACCTGATCGAATGTAGAAATCCCTTTATTCTTGATCTCGTCTGCCGTGATAACTCCGACGCTTGCGGGCGCCAGATTAACCGTTTGTTCTCTGCGTGAAGCCGTGATCACGATATCTTCGGACATGATCGCCGCCTCGGACATAGGGACATCTACCGACGTAGCGCGGTTGTATGTGACCGAAACACTCTCTACTAACTTCACATCGTAGCCAATGAACGTCGCTCGAAGTTTGTGCAGGCCTATAGGAACCTTGGTGATCTTAAATAAACCATTTTCGTCCGAGACGTCCCCCAAAACGGTCCCGACCACCATGACATTCACATAAGACAAAGGTTCCCTTGTTTTGGAATCGTATATTTTTCCTGTTATTTCTCCGAAAATTTTCTTGTTTCCATCGTTCTCATCATCAGAATACGTTACAAAAACAACAGGAACTGCCGATTGCGCATATAGATTCCGGTCGCAATTTAAAGCGGCACAAGCCGTTATTAAGATAAAATAAATTATTTTGGTTTTGCAGAACATTTTTGCTTACTGAAAAAATGAAATAGAGTAACCCGAAATGTGTTCGAGCTACTCTATGTTAGATAGATATTATTGAAACCACATATTAACAAATCCAAAATCAGCAACGAAATTAAGAGCCACATCGTCTCCTTTTGCTACTGTAATCGCTACAGGAGCGGGATAATTAAAAGGGCTCATGGGAATAGTGATACCGTGGCTCACTTGATTCGGCATGTTCCAATATACTCCCAAAGTTGCAGTCTTCATATCAGCGGATACGTTGCGGTTAGTTCTGAATCCTACAGCCAGCGCTGAATAAGTACCGGGATCTACTTCCAAGCTATATTCATAGGTGGAGTCGCTGGCAACACGTGTTAAGATCAAAGGGTTTTGTGCGTTAAATGGTGCTCCTCCCGGAACTACATATCCGCCGCCTTGGTCTGCCCAGATGCCGTCACCAAATATTGTAACCTGTACTTCACCGCTATCAACATCCGCTTTTGTCCCAGTTCCACTTGCTTTCCATACGTCAACATTTCGAAATGTGATCGTTCCGTGAATAGTAGCCGTATCGGGCTTGCTATCATCACAGCCTGTAAAGGCGAATATCGCCAGTGCTGTCCCCATTACAATAGACAGAAAGGTAATTTTTGCTTTCATTTTATCCCTCGTAAGGTTAATAAAAAAATTATTTACGCCTCTAATATAATACCAAAACTATTGGATAATATGACACTTATCATATTTTACGTTTTTGTTACAAATTTCTGACTC
>JAEUSK010000056.1 GCA_016787925.1 bacterium
TATCTCCAAAGACGCGCGGGCCTGGTCGCGAATGACGGCATCGGGATGCACATTAGCCATAAGATAAATGTGGCTGCCTACGTTAGAAAACGTATTATACAAGTCATCGATGGCGAGCATGGTGTTATCAAAAGTGCGCGCCTCCTTTTTTACCGCATAAATAGCTTTAAGAGATTCTTTGGATGCATCGATGATCTGTTCGGCTGAACTTTTGATGTACTCGCTGTTCAGCGTATTAAAATCCATCAGTGTGTTAAATGCGCCGAATCGCAGGTCACCCGGGTTTCCATCACCGCCATGACTTGGCGTTATGCTGATCAGCACAAAACCGCAAAAGAATAGAAAAGCCTTTCGCATGGTAACTCCTTTTTTTTTGCTTTATTAAATAGACGTGAAGTAATTAGATGCCATGATATCGATCTCAATGAATGGAGATCGTAAAACACGTAATCTCATACGGTTTGTCATTCGTTTGGTTTCGATTTATTTAGTGTTTCCAAACATTCTGCTTGAGTGATTCTTCTAAAAACCGTATCATTATCGCAATAGTTTATCGCATTTTGCGCATATCGTAATAGAAATTGTTGGTTATAGATTATGAAAAAACCGTTAGTTGGTATAGTGATGGGAAGCGATAGCGATTGGATTGTGATGCAGCACGCGGTCGAGCAGCTGAAAAGTTTTGGTATTTCTTACGAAGCTAAAGTAGTATCTGCACATCGTACGCCGGATCTCTTGTTTAAATATGCCGCAGCAGCGAAAAAGCGCGGGCTAGTCTGCGTCATTGCCGGCGCGGGTGGTTCTGCGCATCTACCGGGCATGTTGGCCTCCAAAACAACAATCCCAGTTCTCGGCGTCCCAATTCCAACCAAAAATTTGAAAGGACTGGATTCGCTGCTCTCGATCGTACAAATGCCGAAAGGAATTCCGGTTGCAACTTTTGCGATAGGCGAAGCCGGCGCAGCAAATGCCGGACTCTTTGCAGTTGCCATGATCGCTCAAGAAAACGAAAAGGTCGCCAAGCAATTGGAATCTTTCCGAGCCGCCCAAACAACAAAAGTAATGGCAATTAAGCTCACGGAGAAAAAATGATACTGCCGGGCGCAACACTTGGAATGCTGGGCGGCGGCCAGCTTGGCCGCATGTTCACCGTAGCCGCGCGAACTATGGGATATCGTGTGATCGTGCTGGATCCGGATCCTCACAGTCCTGCGGGCCGTATCGCCGATAGGCACATTAACGCAAACTTTCTGGACGGCGGAGCTTTGCATGAATTGAGTTCCGTTTGCGTTGCGATCACCACTGAGTTTGAAAACGTACCGTCGGACACGCTTGATATTCTGGCGAACACGTGTTTCGTCCGGCCGTCTGCCAACGCCCTTTCTATGACACAGGACCGCATTAACGAAAAAACATTTTTGCAGAATAATCATATTCCAACCAATCGATTTGTCGCGGTTACAACTGAAAACGAAATTGCCTCTGCCTTTAAGTTGATTGGATCTCCCGCTATTCTGAAACGCAGCCGGCTTGGTTATGACGGGAAAGCGCAGTGGAAAGTAGAATCGGTTGAAGAGGCCTTAGATGCATTTAGAAAAATGGATTCAGCTCCCTGTGTCCTGGAAGAATTTCTTCGTTACAAATGCGAAATATCCGTTGTGCTGGCACGGGGCGTAAATGGGCATATCGCGTCATATCCTACGGCAGAAAATATTCACGTGAATGCCATATTAGATACGACGATCGTACCGGCGCGCGTATCACATATTATCTCGACCAAAGCTCAAAAGATCGCGAGAAAAATCGCTGATAAACTCAATTACTACGGCGTTCTGGCGGTGGAGATGTTTGCCATGAGAGACGGCCGTATTCTCGTTAACGAAATTGCGCCGCGACCGCATAATAGCGGCCATTATACGCTCGATGCCTGCGTGACCAATCAGTTCGAGCAGCAGGTTCGTACGCTCTGCGGGCTGGAACCCGGCGAAACGAGGTTATTATCACCTGTGGTCATGATCAATATACTGGGCGACGATTGGAGCAATGCGACGCCGGCGTGGGAAAAACTTTTTGACCATCCTAACGTAAAACTTCATTTGTATGGCAAATCTGTGCCGCGTCCCGGCCGCAAAATGGGGCATTTTAATGTCTTGGACAAAAATGTTACTAAAGCTCTGAAATTGGCAAAGACAATACAGTCCAAACTGAAATTCTAAATACTGCAGACCTTGGGATCATACAGGCAGTTCTGGTTCAACAAAGTTCTTTCTGCATTTATCCGATGGTAAAATTTTCATTGAGGAAGCCATGAAACAACTATCCGTATTTATTCTTCTGTCAATAATTGTATTCTCATGTAAGCCTGCAAAAGACAAGAAACCGGCCGATCCCGCTTATATTGCAGCGGTCGACGAATGGCATAACAAACGCATCGAACGCTTGAAGTCGCCGACGGGCTGGCTGAGCCTGGTCGGGCTGCATTGGCTAAACGAAGGCGAAAATAAATTTGGAAGCGATTCTTCCAATCAACTTATTTTTCCGAAAAACGCTCCTGCGTTCTGCGGATCGTTTTTTTTGCAAAATGGAAAAGTCAGCCTGGCCGTAGCAAAAGGAATTCAAATTATTCAAAACGGCAAACCGGTTACTCAGATGGAATTAATAAGCGACGTGGATTCCAATACAACCAGGTTACAAATGAATTCGCTTCGTTTTTTTGTGATCAAACGCGGACATGAATTCGCGATTCGTCTGCGGGATACAGAAAATCCTTTGATCTCCTCATTTAAGGGTATCGAGCGATATCCGGTTGATCCCGCGTGGCTCATCGAAGCGAAATTTGAAGCCTACGATCCGCCGAAGATCATTGGAGTTCCGACGATCATGGGTACTATAGATTCTTCTAAATGTCCCGGTATTTTAGTGTTTGAAATTGATGGCGACACCCACCGGTTGGAGCCGGTTCTTGAGGAAGGCTCAGACGAACTATTTATAATATTCGGAGATAAGACTAACGGGTCTGAAACGTATGGCGGCGGGCGTTTTCTCTATTCAAAAAAACCCGGCGCTGATAACAAGGTCATTATTGATTTCAACAAAGCGTACAACCCGCCTTGCGTATTTACGGAATTTGCGACATGCCCTCTTCCGCCTCCACAAAACAAACTGCCTGTGAAAATTACCGCCGGCGAAAAAATGTGGGGGAAGAAGCATCATTGATTCTATTACATATGTTAAATAAAAAATCTAATCCTCATTTTCAATAATTTCTTTTCTCCAAAAAGATTCGGAACGTCTCCTCGTTTTATCCGCGTGCCGCCTTCTGTGCAAATAATTTTATACGGACGCCGCGGATATTCGGCTAAGCTTTTGCAATACAGTGATGGGGTTTCTTAATTCTAAATCTGGAATTCTGTAGCCGCAGGTTCGTAATAGTCCTTGAATTTCCGTCATTATTTTGATATTTTGCTCTACAAAATTTGTGAACATTCGTGTTGATCTATGGCCAGAGAACGTATAAAAAAGATCGCCGTTATACCCGGCGACGGGATCGGAACCGAAGTTACCAACGAAGCCAAAAAGGCCATTCTCGCAACACATGCGAAAAAGCCTTTGGATATTGAACTTGTGGATATGAACTATGGGGCAGAGAACTTTTTGAAAACCGGTGTTACCATGCCCGGAGAGCAATACGATGACTTTCGCAATAATTATTCCGCTATTTTAATGGGCGCTTTCGGCGATCCACGCGTGCCGGGAAACGAACATGCGAAAGATATTCTGCTGGGTACGCGCTTTAAGCTCGATTTATATGTGAATTTCCGCCCGGTCAAATTACTTGATGAAAAATTTTGCCCTTTGAAAAACAAAACGGTTGATGATGTTGATTTTACTGTGTTCCGTGAAAATACGGAAGGTGTTTATGTCGGCATCGGCGGCATTTTCAAAAAAGGAACTCCCGACGAAGTTGCCGTGCAGGAAGAGATCAATACTCGGAAAGGTGTGGAACGCATCATTCGTTATGCGTTTGAGTTTGCGAATAAAAACAACTTGAAAAAAGTTGCCATGGCTGATAAGAGCAATGCCATGCAATTCGGGCATAATTTATGGAATCGGTGTTTTTTCGAAGTTGCCAGTGAGTTTCCCGGTATAGAGGCAAAACATTTCTATATAGACGCGCTGGCCATGATGATGATTCGTAATCCGGAGGAATTTGAAGTGATCGTGACCAATAATCTTTTTGGAGATATCATTACGGATATGGGTGCGCAATTACAGGGCGGTATGGGCCTGGCGGCTTCCGGAAATATCAATCCGGAAGGCGTTTCCATGTTCGAACCGGTACACGGCAGCGCGCCCGACATCGCGGGCAGAAACATTGCAAATCCGATTGCCGCCATTCTGACCGGAGAAATGCTCTTGCGTCACTTGGGTTATTTACAAAATGCAGATATGATCGAACGTGCCGTAAGGGTCGCGATTCAGAAGAACAAATTGACGCGCGAACTCGGCGGAGATCTTGGCACAAAGGAATGCGGCGATTTTATTTGCAGCGTTATTAAGAGCGATAATTAATATCCGCACAGCGTGAACTGATAAATAAAAAAGAAGAACTCTATGATCATCGTAACGGGCGGAGCGGGATTCATTGGCAGCGCTACTATCAAAAAACTCAATGACAGCGGTATCGAACAAATTCTTGTCGTAGATAATCTTGGATCCTCCGATAAATGGAAAAACCTCGTCGGGAAAAAATTCTCCGATTATATCCACAAGGATGAATTTATCAAACTGATCGAGAATCAGGCTAATTTCGGCGATGCGGAAGCGGTGATTCATTTCGGCGCATGTTCAGCGACGACGGAACAGGATGCCGACTATCTTATCCGTAATAATTTTCACTATTCACGGGCGCTTGCGGAATGGGCGTTGGCAAGAGATATACGATTTATCTATGCAAGCAGCGCGGCAACGTACGGCGACGGTGCGCTCGGTTTTTCAGATGATAACGATACTACTTATAAGATTCGCCCGTTGAACAAATATGGATTTTCCAAACATCTTTTCGACCTTTGGGTGCTGAATAATAAGCTTGAAGGTAAAGTAACGGGCCTAAAATTCTTTAATGTCTTCGGGCCAAATGAATACCACAAAGGCGATATGCGCAGTTTGATAAATAAGGCCTTTTTTCAGATCAGGGAGACCGGCAAAGTTCGTCTCTTCAAATCTCACCGGGATGATTATCGAGACGGAGAGCAGGTTCGGGATTTTGTTTACATCAAGGACTGCCTCGAGGTCATTTGGTGGTTTTTACGAAATCCAAAAACATGCGGCATTTATAATCTCGGCACAGGAAACGCGCGATCATGGAATGATCTTGTGAAATCAATCTTTTCCGCTCTCGGCCAGAAGCACAAAATTGAATATATTGATATGCCCGAAGCGATTCGAAATGCGTACCAGTACCATACGGAAGCTAAAATGGAAAAACTACGGTCAGCTGGATACCCTATATCTTTTCTTTCTCTTGAAGATTCCGTAAAGGATTATGTCTGCGCCTATTTGCAAAATGACTGCTCACATTTATAGAAAGCCGGTATGATCACATTTGATGATATTTTGGACGCCTATCGCCGTATCGTGGATACCGTCCACCACACGCCTGTTATAACTTCGCGGGCATTAAACGAGTTATCAGGGAATGAGCTCTACTTCAAGTGCGAAAACTTTCAGCGCGTCGGCGCTTTTAAAATTCGCGGAGCATACAACAAAATATCTTCTTTGAAACCCGATCAATTGAAACGCGGAGTTGTGGCATTTTCGTCCGGAAATCATGCACAGGGCGTGGCGTTAGCCTCTAAACTGCTCAATACGTCCGCGAAAATCGTGATGCCAAATAATTCGCCAAAATCTAAACTGGAAGCGACGAAGGCTTACGGTGCACAGGTAATCCTGTACGATTTTAAGAAAGAAAACCGCGAAGAGATAGGAAAGAAAATTTCTGAAGCAGAAGGGCGTGAACTTGTTCCGCCATTTGATGATGAACTTATTATGGCGGGGCAGGGAACTATCGGTTTGGAAATATTTGACATTATTAAGCGCCTGGACTATGTGTTTATGCCTGTCGGCGGCGGCGGATTATTATCCGGTAATTCCGTTTCGCTTAAATACCTCATGTCGAGAGTCCGAATCATCGGGGTTGAAACGGAACCGGCCAATGACGCTTATCAATCCTTCCGTAAGGGTGACATCGTTGCGATTAAACCGCCGGCCACCATCGCAGATGGGATTAGAACAACGTCGGTTGGAACAAAAACTTTCGAGGTTATCAAAGCTAAGACCGATGATATTATTCTGGTTTCCGATGCAGAAGTTCTTGAAGCTATGCGGTGGATTTTCACCCGGCTCAAAATTATTATTGAACCCACGGCCGCGGTGCCTTTTGCGGCGGTGATCAAAAATGAACTCAAATTGAAAAATAAACGGATTGGAATTATCCTCACCGGCGGAAACATGGATATGGATGATTTTTTTGATCTGATGAAAACAAAAACAAATGATTAAGGACAATTTCCGCAGACTGCTCTTGCATAATGACAAGCCGCATGTGCTTGTCCTAGGCGATGTCATGCTGGACAAATTTATCTGGGGCAGCGTGGATCGTATCTCGCCCGAAGCGCCCGTTCAGATTGTCAACATTCAACGTGAAAATACTGCTCTTGGCGGTGCAGCCAACGTGGCTCATAATCTTGCCGCCATTGATTGTAGGGTCACTATACTTGGCGTGGTCGGGCGTGATGAGAACGGCAGAACCATTGGAAAAAAGTTTGACGATTACGGGATTAAAAAAACAGGATTATTCATTGATGGCACGCGCCCCACTACTACAAAAACGCGCGTTATTGCCGGGAGTCAGCAGGTCGTGCGAATTGATCACGAAACCGCCGGGCCGGTGCCGGCGGCAATTGAAACCCAAATACTCGCATTCTTAAAAAAGAATATCGCGAAGTTTAATGCTTTGATTATCTCCGATTATCAAAAAGGTGTTCTCACCGATAAAATTATTCGAGGCGCCATTCGTCTGTCCAGGAAAGCAGGAATCAAAACTATCGTCGACCCCAAGCGAAAAGATTTTTCCATCTATGCCGGGTCTTCGCTGATCAAGCCAAATTTGAAAGAAGCTGAAGCTGCCGTCGGAAGAAGATTGCAGACGGAAAAAGAAGTTCGTGACGCCGCTTCATTACTTTTGGAGAAACATGGTTTCGGCGGAGTACTGATCACACGGGGAAAAGACGGCATGTTTCTGCTGGAAAAAAATTATGAAGTGAATGTTCCGGCAACAACCAGGGAGGTGTTTGACGTTACGGGCGCGGGGGATACTGTTTTAGCATACCTGGGTTACCTGATAGCCGCCGGACACTCATTTTCTGAGGCAACGAAGGTAGCCAATATTGCGGCAGGAATAGCCGTCAGCCATGTCGGAACCGTCACCGTATCCAAAGACGAAGTTTTACATCAATTAGATAAAACAACGAGCGGGGCGAAAAAAATTCTTTCGATGACTGAGTTAAACAAAATCCTGCCAGCAATTCGTCAGAACAGCAAGATTGTTTTCACAAACGGTTGTTTTGATATTTTGCACGTGGGCCATATTGCGTTATTCCGAAAGGCGAAAGCTTTCGGCGATAAGCTGATCATCGGCGTTAATACCGACGCATCCATCCGGCGAATCAAAGGCAAGAAAAGGCCTATTGTGAGCGAGCAGGAACGCGCGCACATTCTTTCGGCGCTTGAGCCGGTTGATTTTGTTGTGCTTTTCGACGAGGATACGCCGATCAAATTAATAAAGGCTGTTAAACCGGATATTTTGGTAAAGGGTTCCGACTACACAGTTGATAAAGTGATTGGTCATGACATTGTAACGGCCTACGGCGGTAAAGTAGAGCTGGTTGATCTGATCGTTGGATTTTCAACAACCAACATTGTTGACTCTATTTTAAAAAATTATTCCGCTGAAAGATCATCAGCAAAGAGACCTAAAAGCAAAAGCGTCATTCGTAAAATCACAAAACAAAACTAAAGCAATAGGTCGGCCCTGAAATCAAAATAATTTGATTTCGTATTCTGATTAACGCGTCTGTTGTTTAGGTCGCAAATCTGCAGACCAAGCTTCGAAATGAATGAATATTAAGAGAAAGATATCGCTTATCGGTCCGTGTCATCCCTACCGCGGAGGCAACGCGCTCTTTGTGACGCATCTATACCATGCATTAATTACGCGTTTCGATATTCAGGTCATAAATTATTCATTGCTGTATCCCGACTTTCTTTTTCCGGGCACGACTCAGTTTGATCGAAGTTCGCAGCCGATTCGCCCAGTGCCCAATAAACGATTAGTCAATTCAATCAATCCTGTTTCATGGATCCGAACGGCACGAAGCATTAAAAACTATGATCCGGACCTGATTGTTTTTGATTGGTGGAATCCTTTTTTCGGTCCGGCTCTTTTTTCAATTTCTTCTTTTTTGAAAGGCCGCTTCAAAAACAAAATCTTATTTGTCACGGAAAACGTTATATCGCATGAAGGCCGCTGGATTGATCGCGTATTAACGAGAGTCGGCTTGTATCATGCTTCCTCATTTATGGCCTTATCGGACAATGTCGTTCGTGATCTTGATTTCTTGCGAGACGACAGAAAGGTTTATCGTTCAGAACTACCCGTTTACGATTGTTACGACGATCTGCAAAAATTTAATCCGGAAAAAGAGAGAAAGGATTTAGGTTACGGCGGCAAAGATAAAGTTATTTTATTCTTTGGTTACGTTCGTAAATACAAAGGACTGGATCTTTTGCTGCGCGCTTTTCCAGATGTGCTCCGGTCAATTCCGGACGCGAAACTGCTGATCGTCGGCGAGTTTTACGATGAGCCTCAAGCCTATCTGTCTTTGGTCGAAGAATTACGTTTGGAGTCTTGTGTAAAAATCATCAATCGTTTTGTGCCAAATGAAGAAGTCGGCAGATTTTATTCCGCTGCAGATGTTGTTGTTCTTCCTTATCGCACAGGAACTCAAAGCGGCATCTTGAATATCGCCTATGGATGTGAACGTCCGGTGATCGTGACCAATGTTGGCGGCCTGGCGGAGTCGGTCGAACACGGATTAACAGGACTTGTAGTCGAGCCCAATTCGTCTCAGGCAATTTCTAACGGCATAAAGAAGTTTTTTGAAATTCGGCATACGATTAACTTTTCTGAAAATATTCAAAGAAAAGTGCGCTCCAATGTGTTTTCGAATGTCGGCGAGCTTTTTGAAACTATTTTGCGAGAAACGAAATCATGATTCTTAAATATGACTGCAAACATTTTCCCGGCGACCATCCCTGTTCGTATCACAAACAAACCGGCATCAAGTGCGATACGTGCCCGGACTATTCACCGGTTAAGTACAAAATACTGATCATTAAATTTGACGCTCTAGGCGATGTGCTTAGAACAACGGCTATTCTCCCTTCTTTGCGCGCTGCTTTTCCCGGCGCATCAATTACGTGGCTTACGAGATCCAACGCCAAGGATATTTTCATAAATAATGCATTCGTTGATATAATATGGACAATCGAAGACCCTGTCACGTTATCCAGACTCTTGTCGGAAGAGTTTGATCTTTTAATTCATCCCGATGCATCCTCTTCGAGCGCCTATTTTGCACGTTGTGCCAAAGCGAAAATCAAAAGAGGGTTTTCGATAAATGAGAAGGGTTGTGTTTTTCCGCTTAATAATGAAGCGGAAGAATGGTTTGAATTAGGCGCTTTTGACGACCTCAAAAAAAACAATAAGAAAACCTATCAGCAGGTTATTCATGAGATTGCGGGCATACCATACGGTCGGTCTGAGATTATTATCGAGCTGACCGAATCTGAACGCGCCTTTGCCGCACAATTTCACAATAAGCACGAATTAAAGCAATTTGATTTTGTTATCGGCTTAAATACCGGAGCGGGCGGGCGCTGGAAATATAAGAAATGGATTTTGCAGGGATATAAGGAACTTATTTCTGCCTTGAATCAGAAATATAAGTGCGGCATACTTTTGTACGGAGGCTCTGAAGAAACCGATAGAAATCTTTTGTTGTCTAAGGCCGGACATCATGTGATTGATACCGGTACGGGCAATTCGCTTCGTGAATTCTTCTCTTTGATTTCGCTCTCCGATATCGTCATCACCGGCGATACGCTGGCTCTGCATACGGCCACGGCCTTAGGAAAACAGGTTATTTGTCTCTTTGGTCCTACTTCCGCCAACGAAATTGAAGACTACGGACGCATCATAAAAATTCAACCTGACCTCGATTGCCTTGTTTGCTACAAAATGGATTGTGATTTTGTTCCGAATTGTATGGAGTCTATTTCGGTAAAAATGGTTATGAAAGCGGTTGAAAAGGCCGTTTCACGCAAATCGTCGTCTTGATATATTTTATTAATACTCTCATCGTGCCTCCCTATTTATAAATCGGAGCGGAATTGAAACCTACGCAGAACACCGTCTTTCCGCCTGAAACGCGTGAAGTTGCACGCGGCGCTTTTGTTAATCTTATCGGCAATTTGGGTAAGATATCCCATTTCGGCTTTGATATAATTGCCGCGCGCATGATGGGCCAGCACATCTTCGGCTATTATAGCACAACTTATCTCATCATGCACCTCTCTTTTATTGTATGTTATTTCGGTGCGCATCGATTGATCATTGACTATGTTGTAAAAAATAAGAACGAGGATAATGATGAGTTGTACCGAGGGGTTTTAAGTTATCTGATTTTGAGTTTTCTGCTAAGCGGTTTATTGGTTTTAGTGATTTATCTTTTTGCTCATGATATTGCCCTCGCGCTGAATAAGCCGCCGCTTGAAAAGTACCTAAAGATTCTTGTTTGGTCCGCGCCTTTTTATTGTTGTACCACGATTCTTCTGTCTGCCACACGCGGATTGAAAATCATGAAGTTCTGGGTATTGATCAGAACCGGTATCGAACCGTTTACCGACTTAATCATGATCGCGTCTCTGTTTTTTGCGCTCGGACTATATTCTGCCCCATTTTACGCTAAGGTCATTTCTTTTTCGTTAGGCGCCGCCGCGTCATTTTATATTTTTCAAAAATATTTTTCGATTCGCCGCGTATTTCGTGTCAAGCCTCGTATCCTGACATGGAAACGCATCTCAACATTTGGATTCCCGGTTATGACTGCCGATTTTTTGTCCATCGTCACTTTACGGCTGGATATCATTCCACTGAGTATACTCGTTCCAAGCGCGCAGGTGGCTGTATTTCAGGTTATTTTGAACATCGGCAATATTATGCGAAACCTGCCTCAGGCAATAGATCCGATCATGATGCCGATCGTGGTTGAAATGAAACATCGAAAAGATTTGCGGGCCCTGGAAAATATATATTCAACGCTGATCCGAATCGGGTTGTTTCTGTGTTTTGGTTTTTTTGTATTTATTTCTGTTTTCGGTGATCTATTGCTTTCGTTATACGGAAACGACTTTGTTGCCGGCGCCGCTGCATTGATTATGGTATGTTTTGGCATTATGATTCACACAACTTTTTCCAGTATTGAACCGGTTTTGGTCATGTCGGGTTTTCCGTATCTGAATTTGTTTAACAACCTGTTCTTCGTTGTTGTGAATTTGACGATCGATTTTTTGCTTATCCCGTCGTACGGTATATACGGCGCAGCTATTGGAAGCCTGTCGGCGTCGATTTCTACTTCAGTAATTCAGGTTGTGGAATTATATTTTATTCTCAAATTGAAACCGCTCAGGTGGAATCTTCTATACATTTTCCTGTTTGGATTAGTGTTTTTTGTTTTTTTTGCAGGTATGGATAATTTTATGGCGGGAACATTTTATTATATGCCGATTCGGATCGTTTGTGTTTGTCTATATCTTTTCGTCTACTTGGCCGTTGGCTGGAAGTGGTATCTGAACCGTGACGAACGAAAGTT
Organism: bacterium; assembly: GCA_016787925.1. Classification (GTDB taxonomy): domain Bacteria; phylum CLD3; class CLD3; order SB21; family SB21; genus SB21. The sequence goes on from JAEUSK010000056.1 coordinate 11,994, forward strand.
GTTTTCCAGTATGTTAACAAAGAAAATGTGACGGATTACTGCCGTCCTGATTTGGCCGTTTTTCCAAGTACTTTATACATTTCTTTTTAAGGAACTTTGTCTTAAATTCTTGTTTCAACAAGCCATAAGGAGTCTTTATGAAGAAGTTACTTTATGCTCCTGCTGTTTTCGGTCTTATCTTCTTCTGCCTGCCATTACTGGCGCAGATAGAACAGAAATCATTACCGAACTGGAAACTGCAGGAACGCCGAAGCCGCTCTTACGACGTGCATCATATCAAACTTACTGTGAACGTGGATGTTGAACAAAAACTATTAGACGGTATTGCTGAGATCACATTGAAACCTCTGAACGGTAATTTTTCAACTGTAGTCCTGGATGCAAAAGAACTGGATATTCGTTCCGTATCGTTAGCGGGCGATGTAACGCCGACACTTCTGAAATTTGTTAATGAATCTCCAAAACTGACAATTCAGCTCGATAAGACGTATCCGTACGATCATGTGCTCACGCTTGTCATTGAGTACCGTGTTGCAAATCCGCACCGTGGTTTGTTTTTTATTCAGCCTGACAAGAATTATCCCAATAAACCTTTTCAAGCGTGGACACAGGGCGAGGACGAAGAAAATAGTTATTGGTTTCCGTGTTATGATTACCCGAACGATAAATCTACTTCAGAAATGATTATTACGGTGAAAAAACCATTTCTCGCGTTATCCAATGGTAAACTAATAGAAACAACAGAAAATAAATCGGAGAATTCCCGAACGTTTCATTGGTTACAGAACAAACCGCATGTATCTTATCTTGTGATGATGGCTATTGGCGATTACAATATTCTTTCCGGCGGCGATTTCAAAGGCAAGCCGATTCAATACTATGTTTACCCGTCCAATGCGATTAACGGTAAAGAAACCTACAAGCGCACGCCGGACATGATTAAAACCTATTCCGACAAAATCGGTTATGATTACGTTTGGGATAAATATGCTCAAGTTGAAGTTGCCGATTTCGTCTGGGGCGGCATGGAAAACACCTCCGCTACCACAATGTACGACGGCATAACGTTTGATCCGAAGGCGGGATTGACCTTCACGAGCGACGATCTGATTGCGCATGAACTCGCGCATCAATGGTGGGGCGATCTCACAACCTGTAAGGACTGGTCCCATATTTGGCTTAACGAAGGTTTTGCTACATTTATGGAGGGTGTTTACTTCGAGTCGGCATTTGGTCAAGAAGAAGCCGACTACCATTATTATAAGGACTACAACGATTACATGGAGGAAGATACGTCAAAATATCGCCGTCCGATTGTATTTGATCGTTATGATTATCCGTTCGATCTTTTTGACACACATACTTATCAGAAAGGCGGCCTGACTTTGAGGATGCTTCGGCATGTTTTGGGTGACGAGGCATTTTGGCGAGGGATGAATTACTACATAAATGCATTTGCCTTTAAAAGTGTCGAAACAAATGATTTCAAAAATGCGCTCGAAGAATCGTCAGGTCAAAATCTCGGCTGGTTCTTCGATCAATGGCTTTATAAAGCCGGTTACCCTGAATTCGGCGTGCATTATCATTATGACGATGGCAAAAAAGAACTAAAGCTTGTGGTGAAACAAAATCAGCGCGTGAATGAAATCACGCCGCTGTTTAAGATGCCGGTAGATATCGAAATCACCGACGTAAAAGGTAAACATATCCATCGCGTGTGGGTGTCTAAACAGGAGGATGTCTTTTATTTGTCATGCGAATCCAAACCGTTGATGGTTTGTTTTGATAAAGGCAATTGGATCATTAAAACCGTTCATTTCTCTAAACCCGCCCAGGAATGGATCTATCAGCTCAAAAATGACGGAGATATTTCAGAGAGAATGCTCGCTGCAAAGAACTTACGGATCCTGCAAATTAAGAATGACGAATACGTGGCCAATCGTGTGTTCATTAATGAAAAAGCAAAAAGAAATCAGATGTTAGTGAGCTCCGACATCATTAAAGTTTTGATCGAGGCGTTTGAGGTTGAGCCTTTCTGGGGAGTGCGTTCAGAAATAGCGAAAATTCTTGGTGAAACAAGAACATCGGCCGCGAGAGATGCTTTATTGAAAGGGTATTCTACTGAAAAGAACGCAAAGGTTCGGTTAAGCATCGCCGAAGCTATGGGCAATTTTGAGAAAGACGAAACTGTTTTCAGGTTTCTCAAAAACGCGGTTGAAAAAGAAGAGGCGCCGTATGTTGTAGCCGAGGCTCTAAACTCTCTCGGAAGGTCAAAAAACAGCAAGGCCTTTGAATTTATGACAAAAAATCTGAATCGCGCTTCCCATCAGAGCATTATTCAACAAAAGATTATGGAGGGTTTGGGCAGCTTTGTGAACGTGAATTCTCTCAAGATTCTTACAGAATACTCGGCTATTGGCAAAGAATCCGGCGTACGCCAAAGCGCCATCAAATCGCTAAAATTTTTTGAAAAAAATCAAGTTGTGGAAGATTATCTGATCGGGTTGCTGGATGATTTCGATAACGGCGTGAAAGAACAAGCGCTGGTTTCGCTCGAAAGACTCAAAAGCAAGAAGGCCTTGAATAAAATGGCTTCGATCGCTGAAACGGATTACGAACCGCGCCTGCGTCGCGTTGCAGCGGACTGTATAAAGAAAATTAATGGTGATTAATCGTAAACTAAAGAAAACTGTTGAAACAAGAATCATGGAATTAGCAAAACTCCTGAAAGCACTCAATTGAAAGAAAAAAACATTCAAAGCAAGATCCTGTCTCATTTGCGGGAACACCCGAACCAATCTTACAAACCCAAGGAGCTGGCTAAACAACTTCTTCTTGATGATCGTCAGTTGGACGAAATCCTCTTAACTCTGCATAAGTTGGTTACTGAGGGCGTTGTTGGAAAAAAGGGCAAGAAATTTTTTATCCGTGAGAATCAGCTCGTCGGCACACTGTCCGTCAATAAAAACGGCGAGGGATTTGTTACCGTTGACGGTTACGATGAGGACTTTTTTGTTGCTCCGTCGCGCCTCAAAACGGCCATGAATAAGGATAAAGTGCTGATCGTTCCTTTCAAACGAAAACAACAAGGCAAACGTAAAGAAGCGGAAGTGGTTAAAGTCGTAGAACGTGCGCGGTCCCGTTTTGTTGGAACATTTGAGAAAAGCGCCGAATTTGCATTTGTCGTTCCTGACGACCCTAAAATGAGGCGTGATATTTACATTCCTTTGGAAAAAATAGGTACGGCAAGAAACGGCCAAAAAGTAGTCGTGAATTTAGAATTATGGGACGACGAATATCTGAACCCCCAAGGTGCTGTCGCTGAAGTCTTGGGTTATCCTAATGAAAAAGGCGTGGACGTCCTGTCGGTGGCGAAACAGCACGACCTGCATTTTGACTTTCCAAATGCCGTCGAACGGGAATGTGAAAAAATTGATGCGGAGATTTCTGAAAATGAGATTCAACGGCGCCTTGACTTCCGGAAAGGATTGTGTTTTACGATTGATCCTTTTGACGCAAAAGATTTTGATGACGCCGTTTCACTAGAGCTGCTCGACAACGGCCACTATTTGCTGGGTGTTCATATCGCTGATGTCAGCTATTATGTTCGTGAGGCAACGGAATTGGACAAAGAGGCCTTTATCCGGGGAACAAGCACTTACCTGGTTGACCGGGTCATACCGATGCTGCCCGAGAAATTGTCAAATGAGCTTTGCAGCCTCCGCCCGGGTGAAGATAAACTGACTTTCAGCTGTTTTATGGAGATTACACCTTCCGGGGATGTTATCGACTACGATATTGTCGAATCCGTTATTCACAGTCATCATCGCTTCACATATGAAGAGGTTCAGCAGATAATTTCCGGCAAAAGACCCGGCGATCTTGACCGCAAAATTGTCGATGAAGTCCTTCTGATGCACAAAGCTTCAAAAATCCTTACGCAAAAGCGATTATCAGTCGGAAGTATCGATTTCGACACTCCTGAGGCGAAATTCAAATTGGACGACGACGGCATCCCTATAGAATGTTACAGAAAAGACCGTTTGGATAGTCACCGCTTAGTGGAGGAATTCATGCTTTTGGCCAATCAGACAGTTGCCAAACACGTCGGTATGGTCACACACTCCGGCGGCAAGGGCGCTTACCCGTTCTTATATCGCGTTCACGACAAACCCGTGCAGGAAAGACTCGAAAATTTCATGACGCTTCTCAAAGTCTTCGGCCATCAGTTACAGCTTACTAAAGGGCAGGTGACGCCGAAACAAATCCAACGTGTGATTGAAAAGGTAAAGGGCAAAAAGGAGGATCGACTGATCGAAAAGGTTGCCATTCGCACGATGGCCAAAGCGGAGTATTCGGATAAGAATATCGGGCACTTTGGGCTCGCTTTTGACTTTTATTCACATTTTACTAGTCCCATCAGGCGATTTCCGGATCTTATTGTTCACAGAATGTTGAAAGAATACAGCGACGGTATGAGCACAAGGCGCGTCGAGTGGTGGAATGATAAACTGCCCGGTATGGCAAAACACTGCTCAAATCGTGAAAAAATAGCAACCGAGGCCGAAAGGGAATCCATTAAAATAAAACAGGTAGAATTCATGATGCAGCACGTCGGGAATGAGTATTCCGGCTCAATTTCAGGTGTTATGGGGTTTGGTGTATTTGTGGAAATTGCGGAATATTTGATCGAAGGGCTCATTCATATCCGCGATTTGAAAGATGACTATTATACGTATGACGAGAAAAACTATCGCCTTATGGGAGAGCGAAAAAAACGAATGTTCCAACTGGGCGATGAAGTAAGAATCAAAGTTGTTAGCGTCAATCGTGAGAAAAATGAGGTTGATTTCATGTTGATCGAATGACGATTAGATTTATTTTTTTGAACTTATGCTTCTTGTGTTTTTGGGATTAATACATTACTTCCATTTTAGATGAAAATACTCTCAATCATCGACCGCTATCTCATCGGAAAATTCCTTTCCGTTCTGTTCTTTTCCCTTCTCGCCATGGTTACGATTTTTGTTGCAGTAAATTATGTCGAAAACGCGGACAAATTCATCGACCGCAAAGTTCCCGGTGATATTGTTTTTGAATATTACCTCAATTTCATACCGAACATTATAACGCTAACACTTCCTGTGGATATTTTGTTAGCAAGTTTGTTTTCTGTCGGCAGTTTAGCTCGGTTTAATGAACTTACTGCCGTGAAATCTTCCGGGGTTAGTGTCTATCGTCTTGTTTTTCCATTAATTGCAATTGCACTGTTGGTGAGCCTCGCCAATTTTTGGATCAGTGAGAATATTGTGCCGGCATCAAATTCGACCAAAACAGAAATTTGGAAAACATATGTTGACCGGGCGATGATGAGCCGCAGGATGATGGGAAATAATATTAGTCTTTATGATCCGGAGGGAACCAAAGTTTTCATAGAAAAATTCGATAAGAAGAACATTGTCTGCACCAATATTTCAATTCAAAAATTCTATGGATTCGAACTTGTTTCACGAATTGACGCGCATGAGGCGCGTTGGGATTCCTTAAAATCGGCTTGGCTATTGACGAATGGCACACAGAGACGGTTTGAAAATGAAACAGAAATAGTTCACAACTTCTCTTTGATGGAAAAAACCGATCTCTTCTTTCATCCTGATGATATTCTAAAGCGCGAGCAGAGTCCGGATGAGATGAATTTTGTTGAGTTGAACGGTTTTATTAAGAAGTTAAGGTTGAGCGGAGCACGAACGGAGCGATGGGAGGTAGATTACCATCTCAAATTTGCGTATCCTTTGACTTGTTTTTTCATGGTGGTCTTCGGAGCACCTCTCGCCGCGGCACGAAAAAAGAGCGGAGCAGGGTTGAATATCTTTTTAACGTTGGTGATCTGTTTTGGTTATTATTCAATGATACAATTAGGTCGATTCATGGGTTATAATCAGACACTTGATCCGGTCCAGGCGGCTTGGATAGGTAATGCGATATTTGGCTTTCTTAGCGTCCTGATATTCTTGAGGATTAAGAGTTAATAAGAGATTTTCCTAATCTTAAATTGGAAAAAAAAAGCGCCGCAGAAACCCAACTGCGGCGCTTACAAAGTAGTTAAAGACCTATCTTTAACTAATTTTTAACCCTAAACCCTCAAAAACAGGAGAAAAATTCAAAAAACTGAATGTTACATTCAAAAATCTGAAACACTTGACTTACAAAAGAAACTTAAGTCATGTAAAAACAGTCTAGTGTTGGAATTCAACCTAAAGACAGTATATAGTGAGTCAATTATCATGCCATATAAATTCAAGAATTCAAAATGCATACGCTTCTTGTTCTATTTACTGACCTTTACCTATCACACTCATGACACTGCAACTAAGCTGATAGTTTTGTGTTATTGTACAGGTGTAAGTTTGGTAAAAAATGACTGAGGCAGAACTTCTAAATAGGATTAAGAATGACCCTAATGAATTTGCAGAACTATTCAAATCTTATTACAAACCGATATTTGGTTACATCTTTCGAAGGACGGGCAAATTTGATGACAGCGCCGATATTGCTGCTGATACTTTTCTAAATGCTCTTGAACACATAAATAGTTTTTCTTACAAGGGCATTTCGATTAAAGTCTGGCTCTACCGCATTGCGACGAACGAGTTGTACAGGTATTTCAAGCAAAAGAAGAGGCGCAATCGATTAATTGAGCGAATTGATTTTGAAAATAGAGCGATGTTCAATAATTATTTGTATGATGACAAAATAGAATTAGAAAAGGAACTTCAGCATCATGATCGGTTCATTACTGTTCTTGGCGCATTAAAAACTCTGCCAATTAAATACATGGAGGTAATCTCATTGCGATATTTCGAGGGAAAAGACAATAAGGAAATTGCACAGATTCTGAACATGAACGAAGGCACTTTGAAATCGCTGCTATCCAGAGGATTGGAAAAACTTCGAAAAAAATGCAACCAAATTTAGCCTTTAGTATTATTGCTTATGGAATTACAAAATTTTGAAAATAACTTAATTAAAATGACGAAGCCTGAAGTTTCTCAATTGAAACATCAAGATATGCTTGAAGCAGCAATCGTAAAAGCGCGTGCACGATCTGCTGTAAGTTGGTGGTGGCTGTGCATCCCGATGTACCTTATTGCTGCGCTATGTATGAAGACGTTTTTTATGCCAGGCACAACTCTAATTTCTAACATGGCCGAGTTGACAAATAAGGAAAGTTATTCATCGATATTGCTTTTTCTTTTTTTGCCAATAGTTCTAATGATCATCAGCGCTATTACCATTCGAAACGCCTACACAACTTCTGGCAAAGCAAAGAATGTCGCTTTACTACAAAAAGTGTGGTTGAATGTTATTATACTAATAATTTCAATTATAATTATCATAATTTATTCACTTTAGATAAAAACTATGAATTTACTTTGGTTTAAGCGGATTGGAATATTTTTTGTACCAATCAATATGATCGGATGGTTGGTTTTACTAGCGGGAATAGCCTACTCGGTTTATGTTTTTATAGATATTGACGGACGTTCTCATTCCGTCAGTGACACATTAATCAATTTTGTCTTCAATCTTCTAATTATCGTCGCAGTATATTCATCGATTGCCTTTTTAACCAGTGACTCGAAAAAGTGATACTATTCATCCGTAGATCAGAGCTCAAAAACGGAATAACTTCTACTTGTTTGCGTTAAAAATTCCAGAACCACAAAAACGGAGGAACCCGATGCCATATCTTGTTTTTGTTCTTATTATTGTTTTTTCGTGCTCGAAGCCACAAACCAAATCGACCGATATACAAGAGCTTTCATCCAAAAAAACCGTTCCTGCGGGAGTTGTTACCGATACGGCTGTTTTTGCTGGCGGGTGTTTCTGGTGCATGGAAGGCCCGTTTGAAAAAATTGATGGTGTGTATGACGCAATTTCCGGCTATACAGGAGGTCATACCGTAAACCCAAAATATGAAGAGGTAGGAAGCGGAACAACCGGACACCGGGAGAGCATTGAGGTAGTATACGACCCAAGTAAAGTCACTTATGATAAGTTGCTCGACATTTTCTGGATGACCTTCAACCCGACCGATGTGGGCGGACAATTTGCAGACCGGGGAGAACAATATACTTCGGCCATATTCTACCGAAATGATGCTCAAAAGAAAGCGGCAGAAGCTTCCAAAGAAAAACTCGCTAAGTCCGGAAAATTTGACAAACCGATCGTAACACCGATTATTAAGGCGTCCGTGTTTTATCCCGCCGAGGAATACCACCAGGATTTTTATAAGAAAGATCCGGATCACTACAATCGCTATCGGGAAGGCTCTGGCCGTGCGGGTTATCTTCGTGCTTTGTGGGGCGATCATCACTAAGAGTATTCAGCTAAGATTTTATTGGCTCGCGAATTAGAAAAAGCGGAATTCTCTGCGGTTCCGCTTTTCGTTATACTGAATATTAATGAGAATTTTAAATTGGTGTCGCTTGGCGGAACAGTATTGCCGTGGCCTGGCACATAGCGAATTAATTAAGAATGCACATAGAATCACTCATATCATACTTTGATAATCACCTTACTCTAACTGATGAAGAAAAGCAAGCGGTTCGAAAGAGCTTTTCCGAAAAACGAGTAAAACGTAGGCAGTTTATTTTGCAAGAGGGAGATGTATGCAAACTAAACACCTTTGTGGTTGAAGGATGTTTTAGAATGTATATGTTAGATGGTAATGGAAAAGAACATAACCTTCAGTTTGCTATTGAAAACTGGTGGATTGGAGATATTGCCAGTTTTCATAGTGAAGAACCTAGTAGATTATTTATTGAAGCGATTGAAAACTCAATCATACTTCAAATCAAAAAAGAAGATCAAATTCGTTTGTTTGTCGAATACCCTAAGTTCAACAGGATATTCAGAGTCTTTACAGAGAATGCCTTAGTTAGCTATCAAAGAAGAGTACTTCAGAATATCAGTTCAACTGCCGAAGAAAGGTATATTGACTTCATGAATCGTTATCCCGATTTATTCAGTCGTATATCAAACGTACAAATAGCCTCATTCCTTGGCATAACCCCCGAATTTCTCAGCATTATTCGTAAGAAATTGTCCAAGTCTTAAGATAGTTTAAGGATTTTTCTTAAACTACCTTATTGGCTGCTCACCCGCTTTTGCTGTATCTTTTCCTTGTCATCAAGACAGCAATTTACACGTCCATCAAAGCAGAAAGAAGGAGAGGCCAAAATGGAAAAAAAGACAATCGTTGTCATTGGAGCAACGGGTTCACAAGGCAAAGGCGTTACCAATGCTCTTGTCAATCAAAGGGCTTTTCATGTCAGGGCTGTTACTCGTAACCCCGCAATCTATTCCGGATCGGCTCACGAAGCCGCCAAAGCTGACCTGAACGATACGGACTCATTAAAAAACGCTTTCAAGAATGCCTATGGCGTATTTGCAGTAACCAATTTTTGGGAAGGCGCAGATGAACTCGCGCAAGGCAAAAACGCTGTTGAAGCCGCAAAAGAGTCGGGCGTTCAACATTTTATTTGGTCAACACTCCCAAATGTTGAATCCATAAGTCATGGCGAGTTTAACGTGCCGCATTTTACGGGAAAGGCAAAGGTTGATGCGCTCGTGAAAAGCGCAGGGTTTAAATATCACACTTTTGTACAACCGCCTTTTTATTATCAAAACCTTATGGGAATGCTTTCAGCGCAACCAAAAGATGATGGTACGATTGGCTGGACGCTCCCGATTGACCCGGTCAAAAAGGTCATTCACATGTCGGATATCAATGATTTGGGCAAAGTAGTCGCCGGAGCATTTTTGCAGCCGGATGCCGTTGGCAATGGCGGTTATCTTGCGCTAGCAACGGAGTTGAATAGCTTCAATGACATTCTTGCCGCCTTCAAAGCCAACGGCAAAGACTATAGCTTCACTCAAGTACCTGGTGACGTGTTCTCGACTTTTTTTGAAGGCGCAAAAGAGTTGACGGAGATGTTCGGCTATTTTGAAAAATACACCTATATGGGTCCGAATTCAAAGACGCAAATTAATTTGGCTAAGCAGACGGCTATCGGTGAATTCTTGTCTCTTGAAAAATGGATAGAAGGAGGCAATTAGAAAATGAAAAAACTTGTTATCCCCATAATTATACTCGTCATGCTCAGCGCGTGCAGCGAGAGAAAATCGGAAAACATCAACCAACCAAAGGAACTTAAAATAATGGAAAAGCAAGATAAACAACAAATCGAACGCCTTTTGGCCGAATATAAGAATTCACTCAATACCTCGGACGCCGCGCTCGCGCAAAGCTTGTATGCAAAAGATGGCGTCTTTATGCCTACAGGAGCGCCTTCGGCAATCGGTTCTGAAAACATTCTTAAGTCTTACCAATTCATCTTCTCGCAAATTCAACTGAATATTGAATTCTACATCGATGAAATTGTCGTCGACGAAGACATAGCTTTTGCGACGACAAGCTCCAAGGGGACAACCCTGATTCATGCGAGTGGTCAGACCGTGCCGGAAGAAAACCGGGAGTTATTCGTTTTCGAGAAGATCGACGGTGCGTGGAAAATCGCTCGCTATATGTTTAATAAAACAAAATAACAATTATAAAGGGCAGTGGATATTTTTTACATTTGATTCTCCGGAATCGAATAATGTAACGGAGTTCGAAGGCGTCAGAGGTCCCGGTGACAGCGGCCAGCCTGCTATTGTGGACAGGTTTATACGATCCATCGACAGCGCGAAGTAAACGATCGAATTCCAGCATTGCATCCGCGATACGATGACGGTCGTTCTGCGAAAAGAACAGATTCGATTTCTTTTCCGAATCCAGGGTATTACTATTTCAGCGCATGATGCGGTCGATATCGTCACCTTTCGGCAGGATGATCTCAAGATGACCCGCGGCGGCGTGATCGCTTTGGGGATATTCGGTTTGGCTTCGTGGATTTCAGAATCTGTGCAAACAGATTCTACGAACAACAAATACAGGATCGGGTGTTTGCATTGAAAAAACCCAACAAAAGCCATTGACTAATGACTTACGCTGACGTACATTTATTCGTTTATCTCATGTTTTTTATCGTTTGACATTAGATGTTTGTGGCTTACTTTACCTTTTTAAATCACATCGCTACGCGCCACGTTTAATAGCAGGAACCCTTAGACGATATTTGCTAGAGGCTTTCAAAAAAGAGATAGTATTATAACTTTTTAACTATTAACAAAATACATATGAAAGACAATCACATTAATTACGTCGAGTTCAAAGCTCCTGATCTCGAAAAAATAAAAAAATTTTACCGCCAGTCTTTTAGTTGGGACTTTACAGATTATGGTCCAACATATGTAGCGTTTTCTGAAAGCGGGCTTGATGGAGGTTTTGAAAAAACAAATGAACAAATTATGAATGGAGTACTTGTGGTTTTATATAACCAAAATCTTGATGCTATCAAAAGCAAAATTGTTGAAGCCGGTGGAAAAATTTCAAAAGATATTTTTTCTTTCCCTGGTGGTCATAGATTTCATTTCACTGACCCAGCTGGAAATGAACTTGCAGTTTGGTCTGACAAATAAGAACAACAAATTTCACACACTCAGGGGCGTTGCATTGTTGTTATACCACCAATTTGGGGACAATATGCAAAAAAAAAACTTCTTTTGGCTTTAATGCTTGTAATATCAAGTACAGTCTTCGCCCAAAATCGTTTTCCTAAGTATCAGCTTCCTATCAATGGATTTAGAAATCCCTCAATAGGATTGGAATACCAACAACGCCAATTGTCTGTCCACGGTGGTTATTATATTACCGCTTTTACAAGTGGGGTAACTACCGAATTTTTAAAAACAGGATTGACTTATTGATTTTTGCCGGTGGAAAAAAGAGAAAAGCCTTTTTCATTTTATTTTGGTGCATCTTATTTGCGCGGATTAACGTGGGAATACGATGACAAAAATGCTTTTGCAGTTAAAGCGGGTTTTCGTTGTTACGCCTGGAAAGGTTTAAATTTCCGTCTTGGAGTTATTGCTCTTACAGCCAAAGAGCAAGACCTTAGAATAAACCCAACACCATGCATTAGTTACTCATTCAAATTTTGAATCTGCCATGAAAACGGAAAAAACAATTGGCATTTTACTCATTGTTGGTGCAATAGGTGTTCTTGTCCCCTACACCATTTTGACAATCATATTTGATTATCCAAACATCTTGCGACAAGAAACGGGAATAATATTGACAAAATTTCACGATGGAGGAAATAGCTTAATATGGACTTGGTGGGCATTTGCCCTTTTGGGATTGCCGTTCTTGGGAGCCTACGTTTTGATAGGACAAAAGTTAGAAAAAGAATTTTATTTTGTTCGTTGGGCTACAACTTTGGGTGTAATTGGTTTATTGGTGCAAATGATAGGCTTATTACGTTGGACTTTTGTAGTGCCTGTATTGGCCAACGATTTTGTTTCAGGAAACGAAGTGACAAGGGAAGCAGTCAAAGTTGCATTTCAAGTGATACATCAATACGGTGGCGTTGTTTTAGGTGAACATATCGGCCAGTTGTTTACAATTGCATGGACTATTATGATGACTTCGGCTTTTGCACGACTTAAACTATTTCCTAAATGGACAATTTGGCTCGGTTACATTGCATCTTTCATTTATTTATTAGCACAAACAGAACTTTTTGCGACAGTAATGCCTGCTATTACTGTAATAGACTTGGCAGGTTTTGTTGGTAGTACACTTTGGATAATTTGGCTTTTGGTCATTGGAGCAAAAATGTTAAGAACTAAAATTGACTAAAATACGCAACACATCATACCATTAAAAAGGAAAAGAATGAAATTCATTCAAGTTTGTAGTACTGAAGAACTACCTAATAATTCACAAAAGGTTGTCAATATAGGGAAAAGGAAAATTGCACTTTTTCATTACAACAAAAAAATATCTGCAATTGCCAATGCCTGTTTGCACAAGGCAGGGCCTTTAGGATTAGGAGAAGTATCTGCTAAATATGATGGCATGTATGTAACCTGCCCTTGGCACGGTTGGGAATACAATATTGAAACCGGTTCTGCACCTCCAGGCTTTCCAGATCAACAAGCCCTATACGAAATTAAAATACAAGATGGTTTTATTTTAGTGAGTGAAGAACCTATTGTTAAAGTCCACAGAGAGCATCACAATGATCCTTTGTTGGAAGATCTAATAAAACTAAAATATCAAACTTTGGAAAATAGTTTAAATATATTAGGAATAAGCACTACCAATCTAGCACGCAATCTTCCAAGGTATTCCACTTCAGAAGATGCATTAGAAAAGTCACTTGCATATGCTTCCGAAAAATATGGAGCTGCAACAAAAATGGTAAAATTAAGAGATCTGGAATTTCGGAATTGTGAAGGTTATTATTCTCAACACAGCCATGCTTGTACTTGGCCTTGCAGCATTACGGAAATGAACCCTGAGGACGGCATGACAGAAGTGTATGAAAGTATGATTTTGTGGGCAGATATTGTTATTGTGTCTACACCGATTCGTTGGGGTAATGCTTCTGCCCTATATTTTAAAATGGCAGAACGTTTAAATTGTGTTCAAAATCAAATTACCCTCAATAACAGAATATTGGTTAAAAATAAAATCGCTTCTTTCATCATCACTGGCGGACAGGACAATATTCAACAGGTTGCCGGACAAATGATGTGCTTTTTTACTGACCTGGGTTTTATTTTTCCTCCATTTAGTTTTCTAGGCTGGAGTCGTGGTTGGACAGCAGAAGATATGGATAAAAATACTTTGTTGTTTAAAAAGAGCGAATACATTAAGAGAACATCTATGGAAATTGTGGACAATTGTGTTGAAGTTTTAAAACAGATAAAAGATGTTAACAGTCATCTTATTCATGCCCCAAAACCAAGACGAAATGATTCTCTTAGTGCAGAAATAGAAAATAAGGATATGAATATTTAAGATTCAAAGAACTGCGCACAACACTGGTTTGGCAATATGGCTGCTGAAGTGCTTCTATGAAACATTTGTGCAAGGTTCAACATTTCTGCTTCGTATGGACTTTGATGCTAGAAATCCCCGCGTTCCCCAATACCCAAACCGTTGTGCGTAATGCAAAAAAACAATGCTAAAGAAATACAGTGACTGAAAAAATGAAATCAATTGAAGAAAGCGTTGTAACAGCAATGGATGGTACCGATAAAGAACTTTTTCCATTTTTGCCATATCAAGCTGTTTTATGATACGATATTTATTTAGGCCTTTTTTGGCTCTCTCTTTTTTCATTGCCATTATCACTGCCTGCGCCCACATCCGTCCCCACGACGACTATTTGCTCTCCTTCACCGACGAATCAACCGATCAATACGGCTACCGCGACGCAAAAGGCAGGGCGGTTATTTCCCTTGGAAAATACACCATGTGTTTTACCGATACGTTCCGAACTTATGCGATAGTTCTGAAGGAACATTCCGGATTTGTTGCTATTGACCGGCAGGAAAATGTATTGTATAACGTATTTCCTTTTGATAATGGGCCGGATTACGTTGAGGATGGGCTTTTTAGAATAATTGAAGATCGTAAGATCGGCTTTGCTGATGCAAAAACAGGAATTGTTATCATAAAGCCTCAATTCGACTGTGCGTTTCCTTTTGAAAATGGAAAAGCAAAAGTCAGTACCGATTGTAAGTCGGAGTTTCGTGGTGAACACAAGATATGGATCAGTGAAAATTGGTTTTATATTGATAAATCGGGACGTAATATAGATCAACCATAGAAAAAAAACTGCCCGTGATAGCACCCTCCTGAACTCATAGCCATTCTATGGTCGTTTGTTAGTGATTTTAATTCATATCTTTGTTATGTTACTCTATTACACGATTCAGATTATCCTGTTTATAAAAATGAAAGCGCTAAAAATGAAATTCATACTAGGATTTCTTTTAATTGTATTATTTGGCAATACGGCAAATGCACAGTTTAGTGAAACCATTCGTTCCAGCAGGCCGGGCCAGGCTGCTGAGCCGTTTTCAGTTGGTAGGCATGTGTTCCAGTTACAAACGGGTCTTGATGCGGCAGGATTCAATGAGAATAAAATGAACTTTTCAGGCAGCGCTTTCGGGCACAATACGGTTTTTAGATTTGGTTTTACGGACCGATTTGAACTTAACGCGACATATGAGTTTCGCCGCGACGGTTATGAAATAAACGATTCAACCTACTCCACCAGCGGTTTGAGTATTGGTTCAATCGGGTCGCGCATAAATATTTATGAGGGAAGTGGTCAGATTCCTGCTTTTGGACTGGACTTGTCCTTCAAGCTTCCGGTTTTGTCGGAAGCTTACGATTCACGGTATGTGGCTCACAATATCGTTTTGATAGCAAGCAATTCCATCAATGATAAATTATCCTGGCTTCTAAACCTTGGTACAAGCTATAACGGTAACGATGCCAAACCCACGGGTATTTATGTGGTAAACGTAGGTTACGCTTTATCGTCAAAGTGGGGAACGTTTATTGAAAACTATGGTAACTTCACACACGGTAAATATGAAAACAGATGGGATGCCGGACTTGCCTATGCAATGAATGACAATCTGCAGTTTGATATTTATGGCGGTACGGGAAAAAATTCAGGGAAGTTTGATTACTTCACAAGCATTGGACTGTCCTGGCGAACGGTAAGTTTGCGAAATTAATTCTAGAACATTCAAATTGAGAAATAAGAAAATGAAAAAGATTACATTTTTTTTGATTTGCGCGGCCGTGTTTTTTTCAATACGGTCAATTTCTGCGCAAGAAGATAGCGTCAGCACAAAGAACGACTCATTAAATGCGGCTATCCTAAGCGACTATAACGAAAGGCTTGCAGAGATAGAGCGGCTTCGGCTTGCCGATTCAATTAAAAAAGCTGAACTGCAAGCGCAATTAAGCTTGCTAAAGACAACGGACAATCTCAAGAAAGAAGAGCTGCAAAAACAACTTCAGGAGTTGACCAATAAGGAAAGCAGGCGTCTCGAACAAAAAAAAGCGCAAATAGACTCCTTGCGGCATACCGCAAAAAGCTTCCCGGTTGTAGGTTTTTTTGACGATACCCTTTTTACTATATTCAGCAAACTGGGGAGTTTTTCAGCTAAA
>JAEUSK010000075.1 GCA_016787925.1 bacterium
CGATATGGCTAAGAGGAAACGGATGGTCTTCAACAACAGGAATGGTTTTAGAGATAAGCCTGTTAATCGCGCGCAGGTAAGGTTTTTCTTCCGCATCGCAAAAGGAAATCGCAACACCGGAGAGGCCCGCTCTTCCCGTTCTCCCGATGCGGTGAACGTAAGTTTCTGCAATATTGGGCAATTCGTAATTGATCACGTGCGACAGATTATCCACATCAATGCCGCGCGCCGCAATATCGGTTGCGACCAGTACACGCAGTTTTTTCAGTTTGAAACTATTCAAGGCGCGTTGTCTGGCATTTTGTGACTTATTGCCATGAATGGCGTCGGCATTTACGCCGGCTTGGACCAGATCGCGTGTGATCCGGTCTGCAAGATGTTTCGTCCGCGTAAAGACCAACGCAGATTCGATGGACTTGTCTTTCAGCAAATGAATCAAGAGCGAACGCTTATCCGATTTCGCAACAAAATAGACGGACTGCTCGATAGCTTCCACAGTGGTTGAAGGCGGCGTCACGGCAACTTTTTCCGGATTTGTCAAAATCGTATTGGCTAACCGTTGAATTTCTGTCGGCATCGTAGCAGAAAAGAACAATGTCTGCCGTTGCGTGGGCAGCTTCGCGACGATTTTCTTGACGTCAACGATAAATCCCATGTCGAGCATACGATCGGCTTCGTCCAGCACGAATATCTTGACGTGCTGAAGATGAATAAATCGTTGATGCATAAGATCAAGTAATCGTCCGGGCGTGGCGATCAGTATGTCGATGCCGCTTCGCAGTGCATTCGTCTGGGCGTGTTGTGATACGCCCCCGAATACCACGGTGTGCCGCAGGCCGGTGTGCCGTCCGTAAGCTGTGAAACTTTCGCCGATCTGTACTGCGAGTTCACGTGTCGGCGTCAGGATCAGTGATTTAATGACCCGAGGACCCTTTATAAGGTGCGGTTCCGGATGCTGCTCTCCACGCAGAATCTGCAGAATTGGAATAGCAAACGCTGCCGTCTTACCGGTTCCGGTCTGCGCGCAGCCAAGCAGGTCCTTTTTCTCGAGGATAATGGGAATGGCCTGTTCTTGAATCGGCGTTGGTTTCGTGTATCCCTCGGTTTTCAGAGCTCTGAGAATAGGCTCTATGATGTTTAAGTTTTTGAATGGCATTATTTAATTTTCTTTCTTTATGAACTGCCGGCTATAACTTATTTAGGGTTGTTTGATCAGCGTTCGATGAATTACGATCCCTTCACTTAATGTCGCAAAACTTGGTCACATGATATAGCAAAGCCCTCTATCGGAAGGTTCGATAAGCTTTTACGATCAGTGAATAAGTTCTGAATCAAAACGAGAAGATTTCTGTAACTGGCGAGTACCCTTGCAGAACGCAGGGCTTCAAAGTAGGTTTGAAGGGACTGGAGCGAAAAGGAACTCATTTATATTAATATGAGACAATAGTAGGCTATTACCGTATCAAATGCAAGGTCTTTTTATTATCTGATCCGGATCTCGAAACAGTTCTAACTAACTCAAAAAACATATCGGACCCATTACGTTCGCTCCTCATCGCTTTGAAATACTAATGGCTATTTCTGCTATTGAAAGGCACCGTAGAATACTTTACCTTTATCAAGTCCTAGTCTGTTCATATCAGGAATTAAGCTGAACCATGAAACTATAAAAGAAGTATCATGATTAGCCGAATCATACCATTCCTAATTCTACTTTTGACTCACACGCTAGCTGCACAGGAAAGCGGCCTGTCATTGTCCCGTTATTTTTCCGCCGCTCAGTATGGCGCTCATAATCAGAATTGGGCTGTAGCGCAAGACTCATCCGGCGTCATGTTCTTCGGAAATACCAGCGGAATTCTACGCTATGATGGGAGTGAATGGCAAATGTACGCCACGCCCAAGGGCGGCATCGTCCGATCCTTATCCTACGGACGTAATCACAAAATGTATGCAGGGGCTTATGCGGAATTTGGATATCTGACCGCGGACGAATTAGGACGGCTCCGATGGATCGCGTTGTCCGATTCACTGCCGGAGCCGCTCCGTGATTTCTCTGATGTCTGGAAAATTCATGTAACACCGCGCGGTACATTTTTTACTTCGCCACAGTCTGTTTTTCTATTCAGCCACGACGACCGAGTTGTTGCCTCATGGCAACCCGATCGGCGCTTTCGTTTTTCCTATTGGGTTCGCGATCGTCTCTTTGTCCAGGACGAACAAACCGGATTAAAGGAAATCCGGGGAGACAGCTTGATCACGGTTCCCGGGAGCAGCGTCTTGGCGGAAACGCGCATTTATGCCATACTGCCTTACGGA
Source organism: bacterium (assembly GCA_016787925.1). Taxonomy (GTDB): domain Bacteria; phylum CLD3; class CLD3; order SB21; family SB21; genus SB21. The sequence goes on from JAEUSK010000075.1 coordinate 2,320, forward strand.
GATGATGCGATTCTTATTCAGACGCGTTCTGACGGAACATGGATATTGGAAAAAGAACAATTTAGAAAAATATCATGGGAGGCAGGAAGTTATTTGGAAGAACAGCAAGTTTACAACGGCATCCTGACTTCGTGGGGCGATTACCTTTTTGCAACGCTTCGCAACGGTATTGTGAGGACGGGACAGGACGGGCGTATTCTTCAGATCTACAATAAGGAATCAGGGCTGCCGGATAACACCGTCTATGATATTTTTGCAGACAGAACAGAAGGTATTTGGCTTGCTATGAACAGGGGTATTCTTCGTACCGACATTTATGCTCCGTTTACATTTTGGGATGAATCGATGGGCATTGACGGCGCTGTCCTAACTGTTGCGCGATATGCTTCGAAGCTCTATGCGGGAACCAGCAACGGCATATTCTCTCTGGAAAAGAATAGTCTGACAAAACCGTGGGTGCTTAAGAAACTCAATGAACCGCAGGGACAGTGTTGGAGCCTTTTGTCCCACAATGGGAAATTACTGTGCGCGCTAAGTTCCGGTATATTCGAAATATCGGGAAATCGCGTACGGAAAATAACCGAAGCATACGCGTTTGTTCTATCCGCCTCAAAACACGATTCCTCCATAGTCTATGCCGGCCTCTTAAACGGATTGGGACGTTTGCGAAGCACGCCATCCGGATATATTTTTGAGAAGATTGATCGGTCTGTTCAGGCAGAAACACGCTATATCGCGGAAGAAGCCGACGGTAGTATCTGGATTGCAGGAGGATTCGACGGATTTCAATGTCTTCGTGCGGACGGAACCATTAGCGAATATCATCCCAACAGCAAGGCCCGTTCGCGAAGAAATCGTGTGTTTGCGACATCGCAGGGTATTTTTTTTGTTACTGATCGAGGACTTATGCGATACAGAACCATCGATAGTGTTTTTGCCAGGGACACGCTTGTAGCGCCGCTTCTTCCTGATGACGGAAAATTCCTGTTACGGCTGAGCGAAGATTCCGTCGGAAACTTTTGGATTAGTATTGGCGGAACAACGAGCACTGATCAGGCCGGAAAAATTCAATACCAGTCCGGTGCCGGCTATATCCGTTACCTGCCGCTTCGTCGCATTTCACAATTTGGCGATATATCCATGATCTGGAATGAAGGCCGGTTTGTCTGGTTCGGCGGATACGACGGACTTTTGCAATACAAGAGTTCTTCTGTAGCAATCCATAGGGATGCTAATCCGGTTGAGTCGTATCCTCAAGTTATTCTTACGGTGCGTGTAAGAAACGATTCCATACTCTATGTCGGACAGGGTCACTCCGAGTTTATGCATGAATTAGATTATGCATTGAACGAGCTTAGATTTGCGTTTGCCGATCCGGGAAACCTCGGTATCAAATCGCGAGAATACCGCTACCGACTCAAAGGGTTCGACACCGATTGGATAAAAAGCGAAGAATTCAAAAAAACATACACGTTTCTGCCGGAGGGAAATTACAGTTTCGAAGTAACTTCGACTGAAGCGCATAATGAAGGTCGCCCAACTCTTTTTTCTTTTGTAATTAAGCCGCCCTTCTACCGCACCTGGTGGGCCTATACGATTTATATACTGCTGGGACTATTTATAGCCTACGTTATTGTTCAAGTCAGAAGTAATTATGTTGAGAAAGACCGGCGGCGTCTCCAGGAGGTGGTAGATCAGCAAACGACGAAACTCCGAATTGCCAATACGGAATTGCAGAATAGCCATGAGCGTCTCGAAAAAACCATTGATATAGTCTCAGCCATTAATTCAGAATTGGATCTTGATAGGCTCTTGAATTCGATTTTTGAAATTGTTCATCCCATATTAAACATGCAGTCCGGCTCAGTTCTACTCCGCGAAGCAACGACTGGCCGGTTTAAGTTTCATGCGGCGTTTGGAATTGACATAGCGGAACTGCAGAACATTGAATTATCCGAAGACGAAGCTGTAGTGCGATATGTAGACAAAGGAGAACCCGTCGCCGACGATATGTATTTTGTCAGGGGTCTTGTGTCCAGACCGGGAACTGAAAAATTTAAAAACTTCCGAATGATCGACAGCTTATTTGTCATTCGCCTGATGGGGCATGAGGGCTTAGCAGGATTCCTTCTCTTCGACGACGTAAATACCGTTACAGCGCAAAATCTCTTGCTGCTTACCGGCTTAAAGGAACATATTCGCATCGCCCTCACAAAAGCGCGCCTGGTTACTGAACTTAAGATGCTGAATGAAAAGAAAAACGAGTATCTCGGCATTGTCGCACATGATTTGAGAAACCCTCTCTCGACTATCCTTGGATATGCCGAACTTCTCATTGAGGATTTTCATAAAGGGAAAATCATCCTGCCCGACGCCGTAGAAGATCTGACAAAAATCGCCGGTGTAAGCCGCCACATGAACCGCTTTATCACTGAACTTCTGGATATTTCATCCATTGAATCCGGGAAGGTTCGAATGGATCTCCGTAAAAGCGACTTGAAAATAATTGTTGAAGACTGCGCCTATTTACATCGACGCGCGTCGCAGAATAAGAATATCGAATTGATTCTGGATTACGATTCCCCGTTACCTCTCGTCAACGTAGATACCTCAAAAATCTCGTCGGTCATTGATAATCTTCTGTCCAATGCGATTAAATATTCTTTTCCCGGCGGAAAGGTCAGAGTGTTTTTCGAAAATAAGGAAAGTGAAATAGTCACCCATGTGCAGGATACGGGTCAGGGGTTGAGTGAAGATGACTTGAAGAAAGTGTTTACTTCATTTAAGAGATTAAGCTCGAGACCGACTGGCGGTGAGCCAAGCACGGGGCTTGGTTTAGCCATAGTGAAAAAAATTGTTGAACTCCATCAGGGCCGTGTCTGGGTCAATAGTGATGTCGGAAAAGGCTCTACGTTTAGCTTTTCACTGCCGGTTTGAGTACTCGATGTACTTATTCAAAAATCCTAACTATTCATTAAATATCAAACTGCAGCAGGTCAATGCGCCTTCCGCTTTTGCCAGTTCCGATGCGTCAACGAGCCTTAACTTGATTCCCGCTTCTTCCAATATCCTCTGAGTTCGCGGAAATGCAGACGGATAAATTACCGACCCGTTCACCCACAAAGCGTTTGCGGCGTACGGTTCTGACGGGTCGATATCGATAAATTTATCTGCATGGAAATTCTCTGAATCAACCCACTTCCGGTTAATCAATAGCGTCTGTTTCGCGATCTGTGTTACTGCCGACTTTAAATGCAGACAACCTCTCACGGGTACCGCTTTAACTTCGTATCCATATGGCTTAAGAATTTGCCGCATCTGTTCAGCTCCTGCTTTGTTACTTCGTCCCGACATGCCGACATATATAGTTTTGTCCACCCGCAGCACATCCCCGCCGTCAACCGTTCCAGGATCTGAGATACTAAATAATTTTCGGTACGAACTCAGCGCACGTGCGATTGAATCGTTTTCATCTCTACGCGTTTCCGCGCCGGGCCGCAGTATGATCGCGAGCTCATCCAGAACTATCGCCGTATCTTCCACAAATACCGAATCCGGCAGATCGGGTTCTGCAGGAAGTGCCTGCACTTTGCAGCCTAATTCAGAAAGACACTGTTCATAAGCGTCGTGTTGTTCCCGGGCCAGCGATAGATTGATCGGTTGGCGATCAACATGCGTCAACTCACATTGCGCGATGCGATCACTCACCTTTCGTGTTATGGCGATCAGCATAATTGTTTGCAGTAGCGGTAAAGGTTGAGCATTTGGTGGATCATTCCACAGCTAAGTGGTAAGCTTCAAAATCGACCTCCGAACTCTGATAATGATCGGCGTTGCGCACTTGTTCGTCAAACCATGCTGAATCAAGACCATTCATTCTAGCTGTGCGCTTTAACCACTCTTCTTCCTTGGAATGCAGAGCGTCGTGATCGCAAAGCCCCAGCCTCAAGCCGTCACGGATAAACATCATGGACAGGATATGCGATTCAAATACGGGAGGTTCATCTGCAATGTATTCGTTGTCAAGAATTTCATGGATAGCCTTTTCACAAAACTCTTCATTAAAATCAAGGGCCTTGCCAATACGCATCATCATATCTTTTTCCGGATCGGAGATTTTTCGATCCTTGCGGATTAGAATAAGCAGCCCTCTCAAATAATTGCTTCGATCAATAAGAGAAATTATCATGATTATTTTTGATGAGTAGATACCAATTAAAACTGTGGATCAAATTTAAGTTATCAGCGCGAACATTACAAGTGATAGTGATAGCGGCTAAATTATCACATATCAAGTTCCCAATGATTATTCTTTAGCCATTGTTCTGCATTTTTGTAGTCCGGCATCATTTCCGTCAC
>JAEUSK010000117.1 GCA_016787925.1 bacterium
AAAGGAAAAAACTGGATAGCCGGCGTCATGTTAAAATGGGAAATATTCAAGGGATGGGATAACTTGGGTGCAATACAAAAAAGTTCCGCTCAATTACGAAATGCAAAAATTAACTATGACAAGACGCTGCAAAATAACCGGGCCGAAACGGCGGCGGCTTTACGTAAAGTGGTTGTGATGCAAAAAAAGGAGCAACTGACAAAAGAATCTGTACAACAGGCCGGCGAAAGTCTGCGTATCATCTCGGATCGTTATGCCAAAGGATTGGAGAAGACATCCGATCTTCTTATGGCCGAAGCAACCTTATCCAACGCACGGCTCAACCATCTGCAGGCATTGTTTGGATACAACGTCAGCATCTTTTTCCTGGATTTTCTATTGAAAGACGAGAAGTAAATTAAAACATATATAAGTTTTTAAATAAAAAGATTAGCTATAAACCTTAATTTAAAGGACATACAGGACTCTATGAAAACAACATTGTTAATTACTCTTTTTGCGATCACAGCTTTATTGGCATCTTGCGGCGGATCGAATACAGACACCAGCCGCCAACCTACTCTTCCAAAAGTAGGTGTTCATACCATTACTGCCAGTGAAATACCGGCGGACTTTGTTTATACCGGTAATATTGAGGGCGATCGACGCGTCAGCCTAAGCACAAAGATCATGGGCCAGATTATAAGTATGCCTTTTGAGGAGGGCTCGCTTGTTTCCTCCGGCCAGTCCGTAGTGAAAATCAAAAGCGATGACATTACCGCAAAACGGGGCCAAGTCAAAGCTAATCTGACCGAGGCTCAGGCCGCACTGAAAAACGTCGAAATAAATTATCGCAGAATAAAATCTCTGTATGAATCTAAAAGCGCGACAAAAAAAGAAATGGATGACGTTGAAATGGCCTATCACATGGCAAAGGCGCGCGTTTCTTCTGTAGAAGAAATGGAAAAAGAAGTCACCGACGTTATGGAATACGGCGACATCGTCACACCCATTAATGGTTATGTTATAAAGAAGACAGCGCAGGAAGGCGACATGGCCGTTCCGGGTATGCCGTTACTTATAATTGAGGATATGACCACTCTGAAAATTAATACCCGAGTTCCTGAGACCGAAGTTCATCTTTTCAAAAAAGGTGACCGAGTAAGAGTTCATATTGACGCATTACCTGAAACTGAATTGAAGGGCACCGTCGATCAGATCAATCCCGCCGGTAATTCTGCCAGCCGTCAATTTGAAGTTAAAGTCTTGTTGGTTGACTTAAAAGAAACTCAACGCAATGCAATTAAGTCCGGAATGTATGCCCGGGTCACACTGGAAAAAGGTCTTACTAAAACCATTCTTATTCCTCAAGATGCCATAATGAGACGCGGCCAATTGGAAGGCGTATTCATTATGTCGGACAATAACACGGCAACGCTTCGGTGGATCAGAACAGGCAATCACAACGGAGACCGGATCGAAATTCTATCCGGATTACAAGAAGGTGAAAAGATAGTCATAACCAGCGATGTCAAACTTTTGGATGGACATAAAGTTGAGGTGGCACCATGAATCGAGGATTAGCAGGTAAAATCGCATACGCGTTTATCAATTCAAAACTTACGCCTCTACTTATGGCAGCCTTTCTTGCCATTGGGCTCTATAGCGCGTATCTGACGCCCAGCGAGGAGGAACCGCAGATCAGTGTTCCAATTGCGGATGTATTTGTTCAATACGCCGGCGCAAGCCCGGAGGAAATTGAAAGCCGCGTGACCAAGCCGCTTGAAAAACTGATTTCCAATATTCACGGCGTTGAATACGTTTATTCAATCTCAAACCCAGGTATGGCCATGTTGGTCGTGAGATATTACGTAGGTGAAGATGTGGAGAGAAGTCTGGTCAAACTGTATAATGAAATTGCCAAAAACATGGACAAGATTCCTCAAGGCGCCTCCATGCCATTAATCAAGTCAAAATCTATCGACGACGTTCCTGTAATAGCCCTGACGGTGTGGAGTAAGACGTATGATGATTATCAATTACGACGAGTGGCGATGGAACTCGCATCAGAAATAAAACAAATTGATCACGTTGCTGAAACTCAATTGATCGGCGGGCGTTCTCGTCAGATTCGCGTGGTATTAGACAAATCAAGAATGGCGGCGCATCACGTAGATCCTCTGATGATCTCGGGTCAAATACAACATGCCAATCAACAATCTGCGGTCGGTAAATTTAATTCGCAGGATCGCGAGTTCCTTGTTGAAGCAGGAAATTTTCTCGAATCGGTAGAAGACGTCGGCAAGATCGTCATTGGCGTAAATAATGGGAGTCCGGTCTACTTGAAAAATGTTGCGGAAATCGTAGACGGCCCCGAAGAACCCAAGGATTATGTCAGTTTCGGATTTGGTGATGTTGCGCTTCCGGACAACTTCAAAAATGACGATAAAGAATTTACTGCCATTACCCTTTCTGTTTCAAAATCCAAAGGTTCCGATGCGATGAAAATCGCTGAAAAAGTGATTAGTAAAGTTGACGCTCTGAAGGGCAGCCTCATTCCGTCTGATATTATGGTGACAACCACACGTAACTACGGGGAAACGGCATCGGAAAAGGTTGGCGAACTGCTCAAACATCTCTCGGTGGCAATTCTTGCCGTAACGCTTCTGGTCGCTTTGGCCATGGGCTGGCGCAGCGGGCTCGTGATTTTCATGACTGTTCCGGTTACGTTTGCTCTTACGTTGTTCGTGTACTATATGTTCGGTTATACGCTTAATCGTATCACGCTCTTTGCACTTGTTTTTGTGACGGGACTCGTGGTAGATGATGCGATCATTGTCGTAGAAAACATGCATCGTCATTTTAAAATGAAGCAGCTTCCGTTTCTACAGGCTGCCATTGCAGCCATCGATGAGGTTGGGAACCCAACGATTCTTGCAACGTTCACCGTTATCGCGGCCGTTCTGCCGATGGCTTTTGTATCCGGGTTGATGGGCCCTTATATGAGTCCGATGCCGATCGGTGCGTCTCTGGCCATGTTATTTTCATTGCTTATTGCATTGGTCATCACGCCGTGGCTGGTACTTCGATTGTTTAAGAACGAGGAGCATGGAAACGCCGAAAAACACTATCAATTGGACGAAACCAAAATATATAAATGGTATGCCGCGACGATCACACCGTTGATCGAAAGCAAAAAGAAACGTTGGCTATTTCTAGGCGGCACCATGTTCCTTCTTCTTGCTTCGATGTCATTAATGTATTTCAAATTGGTCGCGGTCAAAATGCTGCCCTTTGACAATAAAAATGAAATTCAGGTGATCATTGATATGCCGGAAGGAACAACGCTGGAGCGCACCGCCGCTGTGACTAAAGAAATAGCCGCTTACATCCGTACTCAACCTGAAGTAGTAAACTACCAGAGCTATGTTGGCACGTCTGCGCCTATCAACTTTAACGGGCTTGTCCGCCATTATGACCTTCGCCGCGGTTCCAACATTTCAGACATTCAGGTGAATCTTCTGTCGAAACACGACCGTGATGCCCAAAGTCATGATATAGCAAAACGAATTCGTCCTGACATTCAAGCCATTGCACTTAAATATAATGCGAATGTCAAAATTGCTGAAGTGCCGCCCGGCCCGCCCGTTCTTTCAACTATGGTTGCAGAAATATACGGCCCGGATTATCAACGGCAGATCGATATTGCAAAACAGATTCGTTCGATATTTGAGACCACGGAAAGCGTTGTCGACGTCGATTGGTTCGTCGAAGACGATCAGACAGAATACAAATTTGAGATCAACAAAGAAAAAGCTATGCTTGCGGGCGTCAATTCTCAACAGATCGTTCAAGCGCTCGGTATCGGCTTGAACGGGATGAATGCGGCGACGCTATACAAACCGAAGGAGCAGGAGCCGGTTGCCATTCACTTAAAACTGGCAGAGAAGGAACGTTCAAGCGTAAGTGACTTGAAAGATATCCAGATCCAGTCTATGGCCGGCGCGATGGTACCCATTTCAGAACTTGTAACCGTTACGCAGCGTATGCAGGATAAAACTATCTACAGGAAAAACCAGCAACGTGTCGTTTACGTTACAGCCGACGTTGCGGGTAAATTGGAAAGCCCGGTGTATGCAATCTTAGATATGGAAAAACGTATTGCAGATTTAAAACTTCCTGCGGGCTATGCGATAGACCAATTATTTACCAAACAGCCTTTTATGGAGGAGCGCATCTCTATGAAGTGGGATGGTGAGTGGCATATTACTTTTGAAGTGTTCAGAGATCTTGGAGCTGCCTTCGCTGTCGTTTTGGCTATCATTTACCTGTTGATCATTGGTTGGTTTCAGTCTTTTAAAGTTCCACTCGTCATGATGGTGGCGATTCCGCTGTCTTTGATCGGGATTTTGATCGGTCATTGGATCTTCGGCGCGTTTTTCACGGCGACGTCTATGATCGGTATGATCGCCTTAGCTGGAATTATGGTTCGCAATTCGGTTTTACTGATCGATTTTATAGATATACGATTAGCGGAAGGTATTCCTCTGAAATATGCGATCATTGAATCCGGCGCTGTACGGACAACCCCGATTCTATTAACGTCCGGAGCAGTGGTGATTGGCGCTTTTGTTATCCTGTTCGATCCGATCTTTCAAGGGCTGGCTATCTCTTTGGTGGGAGGGTCCATTGCTTCAACCGCATTGACACTGGTCATTGTTCCTTTGATCTATTACATGACCGAACGTAAAAAATACGAACTTACTTCTGCAGCTCCAAGAGAACCACAACCAGATAAAAACGGCAAGGTCGTCTCAGCAGAATTAAACTAAATAATACTTCTTTTTAATAAAGGTGACTTATGAAATTAATTGTTGTCATGAGTATTGAAGAATACGCAGACCATTTGCGGAAACTATTTATTACTCACAAAGTGCCGGTTTATAGCGAGGCACCTATTCAGGGTTTCAAGCTGCATCAGGAACAGCACGAACAGGATGATTGGTTTGTGCATCGACATCTTACTATCTATTCTCACCTGATATTTGCATTTGTGGATGCGGATAAAGCCCAAGAATTAATGTCTGCCATCGACAATTATTCAAGGGAGAATAAATTACAGAATCCAATCCGCGCTTTCCAATTGGCTGTGGAAAACGCAGTATAAAAAGATCAAACACTCAAGACTATGAAAGGACGAAGTATGTTAGAGAGAACCATCCGCGCAATAGCCGGAGCTTTTATTTTAATAAGCCTGTTATTGGGTTACTATGTGAATATAAACTGGTACTGGTTTACGGCCTTTGTGGGCCTGAATTTACTCCAATCCTCATTCACTAAATGGTGCTTAATGGAGGATATTTTGAATAAATTTGTTTTCAAGAGAGAAAAGGCTGTTTAAGATAATCCATATCACGTCTATGGCATTTCCCGGTATAATTAATTATTTTGTTTGTAAATATCATAGACTTCCACATGTTGAATATCTAAGTCTTTTATACTGTAATCTTTAATCAAATGTATGTCATGAGACATTTAGCTTTTTATTCCATCGCCGCAATGCTGGTACTTACCGGATGTACCACTCAAGGCAATAAAAAACCATTAACGGAAGCAGAATCCCGGCAATATGCTGAAAGTGGAAAACTGATCGTTAAGACTACTTTTGAAGTTTTATCGGGGCACCTGTCGCAGGCGTTAGCACGCGGTGGCGTTTCTGAAGCTGTCACTTATTGCAACCTCCGCGCGTATCCGCTGGTTGATTCGCTGTCCGGCGAATATAATGCACGAATAAAACGGGCAACCATTTGGGTCAGAAACGCAGACAACAAAGCAGACGCCGATGAGGAAATGGTTTTAAAAGAATATGCCGCGCTAAAATCCGGCCAAAAACCGATGAAGCCGATTGTGCGTCGTAAAGACAATGGCGACGTCGCTTTCTACATGCCGATTCAAATTACGACTCCGCTATGTTTAAATTGCCATGGAGACGTTGGAACAGATATTACAGCGGCCGATTATAATATAATCAAGAAACTATATCCCAACGATAATGCAACCGGACACTCCATGGAAGATCTGCGCGGAATCTGGAGTATAACTTTTTTTGAAAAACAACCGATTGGAAAGGAATTCTGACCCATGAGTCTTTTTGGACTATTCAGCTCACCAACGATCCCTCAAGTGGATGCCGAACAATTACGTTTACGCATTAAGAACGAAAAACCAATTTTACTCGACGTGCGTGAAGTGTTTGAACATAAATCACAGAATATTCCGGGTTCCACGTTAATTCCGTTGGGTGAACTACAGCGCAGAATGGCGGAACTTGAAAAGTATCGTGCAAAGGAAATTGTAGTATACTGCCGCAGCGGCGGCCGAAGCATGAGCGCTTGTAAATTTTTACAAGCACAAGGATTTAATGTTGTCAATCTATCCGGAGGAATCCTTCGATGGTAATATTAATCCCTTACTCTATACAAACCGTGATTAGCCTCTACAAACATGCCCTATGGATAAGCGCCGGATTTCTAATTTTTTCCTCGCTCGGCTGCGCTCAACAGCCGCCGGGATACAGTACCATTAGTGCCGGAGAATTTGCAGAGATGTTACCAAAAGATTCCGGAATTGTATTAGACGTTCGGACGCCGGGTGAATACAAAAACGGTCATGTGGCTCAGTCAGTTTTGATCGACATCATGCAGGCTGATTTTGAAGATAAGATAAAAAAATTAGATAAAGAGAAATCATACTACATCTATTGCCGCTCCGGTAACCGAAGTTCCAAAGCCTCGTCGATGATGATCAAGCTCGGATTCAAAAGAGTGTTTAATGTGAAGGACGGTATAGACAATATTCTCAGGAGCGGCGTGCCGGTTTCAAAAGATTAAGACCACAATTGAGACTGTCTAATACTTACCAAATGCATAGACGCGCGGCCAGAGATTGAGGATAAAAAGGATCACTGCTGCTGTTTGACATATGCGTCCAGTCAAAAGAATGTAAGAAATCGAAATAAACGGAGCGATTGAACACACCCAGATACCTGCATTGAGAAGCACAAAGGCCAAGGCCGCCTTCCTCTCATCCCCCCGATCTGTCATAGTCTGAAGCCTCGGAAATATCCAAAACGCGACCCCCATCGTCAACTGCAGAATAAACCCGAGTAACAAGAATTCAATATGCATCTGCAATAAATTCCAAACGGATGGAATGACCGGTACAGCCTTGTTGAATAATATCAAAGCTCCAATCGTAAATCCCAGTCCCAAATAGGCCAGTGAACATCGTATCAACCACACGCTAAGAGTCGGCATAACTTACAACCTTATAAAACTCGAATCACATTTGTTGACGGCAATTGTTTTCCTTTCACGCGCTGCCAAATGTGAACAACGTATAACATGCCCCCGATCCACTGCAACAGAGCCGAAACGATCAGCAGCCAACGCCACTCATTTACGGGATCTAAAAAAACTACGGGCTCACCCACCACCCGCAAAATCAATCCGACATTAATGCTGACAAATGAAATCCACCCTAGAATTTCAAGACCTCGCGGCCGATCCTTATTTACGGGCGGGAACATCCAGAATGAAACACCCATGATGATCTGAGTGATCCAGCCAACCAGGAACAAATGAAAGTATACCGGATTCATCGCGACAATAAATTCCGGCAATGGAATGACAGATGATAGTTGAATTATAACGGCCAGCAATAGTGCTGCTGCAAAATTTACGAAGCCTGCTTTAATCCAATAACGTGTAAGTGGAGGCATATGGTTAAACAACCCCTATATAGATGAACTGATGCAACTTACCAAGGCCTTCCGCGAACCAGCATAACTGCGCAGAATAGTATGCAAAACCCCAATACCAGGTTTAATCTAAGGAGTAAAAACGATTTCTTATTTAATCGAATAGTTTCTTCAGACTGAATATACGGTTTCCCGGTATTCAGATTCCTTAATAGAAAGTCGTTTACAGCAGCACAAGCGAGAACCCCTGTAAACAGCAGCAGCTTCACCATCAATGTTTCTCCAAAATATCCAAGCCAGAATTCTGAACCGAAAAGATCATACCAGTTGTACCCGCGAACAAAAAGATTGTATAGACCCGTAACAAATAGAATAAAAAAACAAATCCAGCTTAACCTACGAAACGTTTGAATCTTTAAGTAGTGATTAGACAAATCGCTGCTGCCATGATTTCCATTTTTGATCTCTCTTTGATACAACAAAATAACCAGAACGGATCCGCCAAGCCAAATCGTTGCCATAAGAATATGAACAAAAACAGAGATGAAATAAAGTGCTAGCAATTGAAAGTCCAATCAAGTTAAAAATGAAAACCTGAACTGCTAAATTAATACGTTACGATAATGCCGGTATAAATATTTCTACCGCGTCCAGGAAGATTATTGATGCTCAAATGTTCGTGATACAATTTATCAAAAATATTCTCAACTCCAAATTTCCATTCTAAATGAGAATTCCATTTTATAGAGCCGCGCATGTTTAATACCGCAAAACTTTTTGTTTCATCTTCGAGTGAAGTTTTTCCGGCAATACGTTTCTGTGCGCCGGCCACTCGAGCATCTAAGCCGAGCCAAATTATTTCATTCTGATAAACAAGAGCAGCCGAACCCTGAATCGGGGGTATCAGAGGCAAAGGCTCATTCAATTCATCATTTACACCATACAAATAACTCACCGATGCTGCAACGCTCCATCTCGCAGCCAGGTTCAATGTTCCGCTGCCTTCGACACCTGCAATTCTCGCTCTATTAATGTTTGCATAAGTTTTAAATTCGCTGTCTGTTAACACGCCGATCACGTAATGGTTTATAATATTATAAAACACATTTAATTGAAACCGACTGGCCGTATGCTCTGAAATCAATCGGCATTCAATCTGTCTGCTTTGCTCCGGTTTCAAATTCGGGTTTCCCATATAGAAATACCCATCCTGAATATTATACAGATAAAAACCGTAATTTTCGAGATGCGTCGGCATGCGTTCACTTTGCGCCAATGCGACCGACATAGTGTAAGCCGGGCTGAAATGATATTCCATAACGGAGCTAATCGCCGCCGTAATATAAGTTTGATGCAACGGCGCACTGCTGATGCTTCCTTCAAGCAATCGCCTTCCGGTTTTGTCATGCAGGCTTCTGTCCGAATAATCCGTGCGCGCATTCAATTTCCAATAAAGCCGATTGTTTAGCGCGCGGTCATAATTGATTGCCAATGAAATATTATTCACGTCAATACCGCCGAGATTTACCAGGTACATGGGTGAAACGTTATTAGCAATACTTTCCATGGTCATATCGGCAAAGGCATTAAGATAGTAGTATTCGCCAATAATTCTGAACGCCTGTTTTTTATCAACAATTAGCGCTTGTTCCGTTACGCCCACCGTTGTTGTTTTCCCAAACATCGGCATGTACATATCTTTCATGACTGTTCGCGCAGTTACGTCGCGATCATAATCGTCCATCCAGTGTTCGATGCGGTTTGCATAGACTTTGCTTTCGATAAGCCGAATGCGTGAAGAAGTGCGTTCCCAGCGGTGTTCGATACTATAAATCTGCGACTTCGTTTTACGCGTATCCATAAGCATAGATGGATAGCCAATATCCCAGGCATTATCGCCTATAAACGAAACATTCACCTTGTGTGCGGCGCCGATCTTCTTTGAAAGATCGACTTTGTAATTATTTTTCTCAAAGCCTGAGCGCTGGACACGGTTGTTTTTACCGGCATAAAAATCACCGGCACGTTTATATGAAAAAGTTGCGCGCACGGCGATATTATCACGACTTACGTTAACCACCGACCGGACGCGTTTCAGACGCGATACCGATTCATATCCTGCCTCATTTTCTGTGAATAACCGTTTCTCAAAATCAGGTTTTTCTGTAACCATGTTTATCGTCCCGCCTATGTTCTGGGACAGGCTCAGATCAAATGACCCTTTGCTGATTTCAAGTTTTTCCAAATTTTCAACTTCCACATAAGCTGATACCGGGTCCATATGATCTACGCAGGCGCTGAATATCTTCATGCCGTCAACAACCGTGGCGATCTGGCCGGAAGTCATGCCGCGGACAGAAGGCTCCGACGCGAAATTGGCCCGCTGAATCAGAGTAACGCCATCTATTTTACTACTCAGGTCATCGACTGTATTAAACTTTTGGTCATAAAGAGATCGTAGATCCCTTGCCGACTCCCGATTCGCGACGACCACTTCCTCCGTCAGCACAATCGTCCGTGTAAAAAGTGAGACTTCTATTTCACTCGCTTGTATATCCTGCGATCGAATCAACATCCTCTTTTCCTGATAGCCCATGGCGGAGATACGGATTTCATACTCGCCTTGCGGCAGCGATAAAGTGAAACGCCCGTCCTTATCGCAGGCGCATCCACGTTTTGTTTCTAAAATGCTCACATGGGCATATGAAATTGGCTGGTTTGTTGTAGCATCTTTTACGACGCCGCGAAGTTCCATACTTTGAATTTGAGCGCGGATTGTAAGCGGAATAATGAGCGCGAGAATCGCCGTAAGTATGAATGTTCTCATATAGTAATTCCTATAATTAGAAAAAAAGGGCGGAGTATCCGCCCTTTACTCTATTCAACCGTAAGATCATAATGTGTAGAAAGCAAAGTTGTATCGTTAATGGTTGCATTTACATCAACCTGCCAATCTCCGGTCATCGTGAAGTTAACTTTTCCATGGTATCGTCCCATACTTGTGTGAACCGGGTTTACGTTATTTGAAGAGCCATGACCCATCGACGGCATGGTCGGTGCAATGTTCACCATCGCATTGGTGACAGGAGGAAAACTCATCGTCGTTTGTTTCTTATAGAGGCCTATTTCGAAATCGTTTAGACCAACATGCGGTTCTTTATGGTCAATAAGTGTCATGATATACTTATCGGCGCCTATGGTCAAAGCCTTCACATCAGATGAGTTCTTTATTATGAGGTTAAAAACGGCCGAACCTTGCATATGGTTATGATGATTGAGGAAATTGACCCTAACAGTCCAATGGCCCATATCGTAACTTGGCATGGTGAATACGACAGCGCCTTGAAAATATCCATTTTCATAGCCGGAAGGCTCTTCAAATGGACTGGAGTGCATCATACCCATATCCGTCATGTCCATCATAGGTATCAGTTCTACCTGCGCATTATCGACCTCGTGTCCGTCGTCTGTAGTTTTCATGCCGATGTATAGGCGGTTAAATCCGACCTGAAGGGAATCTTCAGCATACAAGCTTACGATCGTGGATGCAGAATCAACCGTTATGCTCGCAATTGGAAACAACTGTAGTTTTGAATTATGGGTATCCTTATCTGTACAGCCGGAAACATGCGCGATCATAGAGAAAAGAAATGCAGATAACATTATTTCGATCTTCTTAGACATAAAATTCTCCCGTTTGAACTTATTCAAACGTACTTTTCCCGTAGTAAAGTGTATTACACCATACCAAGACGAAAAATCGTTCAATTCTTTTTTAAAGTTACAATTATTTTGTATGGAGAATATTACGCGTTGGGCGGGTGGAATACTTCAAAAACCATTAACGAACTGGGGCAAGAAAAGCTGTCTTCTAATATAGAAGTAAAATCAGTAATTTGGGCTGATGAACTAAATGCGCTAATAAAACCATCAAATACAAATGTGAACAATTGATTTTTTCCAATCAGAGCGCAATCGTCAGAACTAACGGTGCACTGATCTACATCATACCGATGGATTTCTTCATCCTTGCAGGTACACTCGGAAGCTTTACAACTACAGTTTTCATGTCGCCGGCATAGATCATCTTCATGTATAGCCATTGGCGGTACATAACTTCCCAGCAGTACGAGCAGCAATAAAAAGGATACACATTCATGTAGCAATAACCGTATCACAATTCAAAAATCTTTTCTGTTAAAAATACGCTGTCCCGAAAAGAGCGGAATGCCTACCCACAACATCAAGAAGACTACTGAGATAATCATACCGGTCCAGCCTGCAAAAAATTTATGAAAAACGGCGCCCGTATATCCCATCAATGCCGAAATATCAAACTGCAACAGTAGTAAAGTCCGTGCAATGTCAATCGGATTCAAAAGGCTGACGCCGATCATTGCCTTTTCCAACGGGTAATCGCCGAAAGTGTAGATCAAAATTAAAACGATCCCGTCGTACATAATCGCAAAAAAGAACCACAATAAAATAGAAAGCCCAAGGCCTTTCAAGCGGTCTTCATAACGGATGGAAATTGAAAAGGATAATGCGACAAAAATAAACGTCAGAAAAACTCCCGCTACTATCAGCATGCCCATCATGCCCGCTTCCTGCGATGTATGAATACCATACATCAGGCTGGGAATACTGACACCAAGCACGAATCCGGCCGACAACGGAATGGCCAAACCGCTGTACACGCCCCAAAAGATCTTCTTCCTTTCGATCGGCTGCGATAACAGAAGTTCAATAAATTCTCTGGAATGATACAGATACATAGTTCCGAAAACAATGCTGACCAGAGGAATAATAATGAGTACGATATTCATCAGACTCAAAATTACCTTGCTTTGATTTCCACCAAACCGAAAGAGCCCTTCAGTCAACAAAAGAAAAAATAATGCGTATAGAATCATCCATTTGCTGCGCAGTACATCCTGAAGCTCAAATTTTAATATTTTTGCGGTACCGTCCACTACGCGTGCCCTTTCATAATCTGTGCAATCGACCGTTCTAATTTATCTTCGCCGGTATTGATTCTGAGTAAATCGGCGCTGCCTTCAAAACAAATCTTTCCATCAAGAAGAAATACGATTTTTTCAGAAAGCTCCTCCAACTCGCTCATAATATGCGATGTCAGGATAATGGTCTTGCCATTTTCCTTCTCCTGCAAAATCTTGTCTTTCAAAAAACTGCTTGAGATGGGGTCCAGGCCCGCGGTAGGCTCGTCCAGAATAAGGATGTCGGGATTAAACATGAATGCGATGTAAGCATTTACCTTCTGTCGCGTGCCGCCGGACAGAGTGCGTACAGGCTTTAGAAATTCTTTTTCGAGTTCGAATTGAGTAAAAAGCTCCTCGTCACAATCCGCCGGATTATGACGCAAGTCTTTTATCATGCCAATGAGTTCGTCTAGTTTTAAATTTTCAGGAAACCGAGCCGATTGCGGCATGTACCCGATGGCTTTCTTATAGGACGAACCGCCATTTAATTTTTGTTCCTTAACAAATATTTCACCTTTATCCGGTTTGACCAATCCCAGAATTGTCTTGATAATCGTCGATTTTCCCGACCCATTGGGCCCGATTATCGCTGTGATCGTGCCAGGCTTAATCTCAAAATGCACGCCTTTGAGAACTTCCAATTTCTTGAAACTCTTTTCTAAACCAACGATTCTTATCACAAAATTCTCCTCATCATTGGTTTTGTATCCATCAAAGTTTCCGGCGTCAATACCGGAATCATTTTTTCTGCCACATCAAGAATGGAGATAAAAAAACTCCGTAATAAGATCAGCGAGGCCGGTTGCTGCTGAGTAATGATAGAAAAGAGAGTGACCGGGCGAAACGGGACATCCCCGACTCCGTCGCGGTCCAGATCATATCCGGAATATGCGCTCCAGTAATTACCTTGAAAAGTGCTGAAATTACTCCGGCTGTTCGTCGCTACGTCAAATGAATTACCGATAAAATTATTTTCCGAAAAGATATTAGCATACGAATTGGCCATTAATTTGATCGCCCATCCGTTTCGTATGAATTCATTGTTTTTGATTTTCATACGAATTGAACCTTCAATATACAAACCGGTACTGTTTCCAATAAAAACATTTTTTGTAATTTCGCTATCCGATATATCCTTTAGTAAGATGCCATAGGAAGACGGGCCCCAGTTATGTTCAAATGTATTACCTGTCATGGTCACGCTTTTCGTGTACATTACGGCCACACCGGCGCTATTGTCGCGAAAAATGTTCTTAGAATACATACAACTGTCTGAGAACATAAAATGCAATCCGTAACGCAGATTGTGTTCACTGACATTTCCAATGATATTACCTTCTTTTACAAATTCAAAATATATCCCGTCCCGATGACCGGTGATTGTATTGTCTTTAATCGTGATCTTCCTGCATGACCATAAATGGATGCCATTTCCCGAAGACGATTCCGTTGTACCCGCAGATTGTATCTCGTTATTTTCGATCAAACAGTCAGAGGATTTAGCGAGATAAATTGCAAAGAAGTTCCTAATCAGCTTATTATTCCGAATGATGCAGCGTTCTATCTCTTTTAATCTTATACCTGCGTTTTCCTGTACGTAACTAATTCCGGCATTTTGGATTATTAGTCCGTCAATAATGACGTCATTCGCCGTGACCGTAAATATTTCTCCTTTTCCTTCGCCGTCAATAACCGGATTATCTTTACCGATGAGCGAAACCGATTTATCAACGATTATATTACCTTCTGTATATCGGCCCGCGTAAATAATGATCCGGTCGCCGTTATTTGATAAGAGCAAGGCTTGCTTAATCGAACGCATAGTACCGTCGGGCTTCACATGCAAATCTTTCGAATAGCCTTGTGAAACTCCAAAGCAAAAAATTAGCAATAGAACAAACCCTGTTAAACGTATGCCAAAATTATCTTTCATCCTAGTCTTTCAAAATGAGCGGTGAAATGACGCAGGAATTTGGGTTCATGCGTAATTCGCAAGCCGCGTACGGATTTTTTCGTGTCGATGATCTCTTGGAACACTTCCACAACGTAATCTACATGGCTCTGCGTATAGACGCGCCTCGGAATGGCGAGGCGCACGAGTTCCATCAACGCCGGAATAAGTTTTCCTTTATCATCGTATTTACCGAACATGACGGATCCTATTTCAACGCACCGGATACCGCCTTTGAGATAGAGTTCGCATACCAGCGCCTGTCCGGGATACTGCTCTACCGGAATGTGCGGATACAATGCTTTGGAATCCACGTAAACTGCATGCCCTCCAACGGGCAGCATGATCGGAATACCCATCTGACTTATCTTTTCACCCAAGTACTGCGTGCTGCGGATTCGATATTTCAAATAGTCTTCTTCAAATACTTCTTCTAATCCTACAGCAATAGCCTCCATGTCCCGTCCTGCAAGGCCTCCGTAGGTAGTAAATCCTTCGGTGATAATCAGCATATTAGTACAGGCATCGGAAATTTCATTATCCCGCAGCGCTAAAAAACCGCCTATATTAACGAGGCCGTCTTTTTTGGCACTCATCACGCATCCGTCAGCTAGAGCGAACATCTCCTGCGCTATTTCCCGGTAAGTTCTATTCTCATACTCCTTTTCACGATGCCGGATGAAATAAGCATTTTCGGCCACACGGCATGCATCGATAATAAAAAGCACCCCGTATTTTTTACAAACCTTGCTGATCGCTTTGGTGTTTTCCATACTGACAGGTTGTCCGCCACCGGAGTTATTCGTAACGGTGAGTATAACCGCGGATACATTCTTTGAGCCGTGCTGTTTTATCAATGCTTCTAATTTAACAACATCCAAATTACCTTTGAACGGATAATCCATAGAAGGATGGTGCGCCTCTTCTATCGGGCAGTCTATTGCCGTCGCTCCGCTGAATTCGATATTAGCTCGGGTGGTATCGAAATGCGTATTGCTTAAAAACACTTTCCCTTTTCCGCCCAGATAACCGTATAGAATGCGTTCCGCCGCGCGTCCCTGATGCGTAGGTAAAATATGAGGATATCCGGTAAGGTCTTTGACCACCTTTTCAAATTTCAACCAGCTTTTCGCCCCGGCATAAGATTCGTCGCCGGACATCATTGCCGACCATTGGCGTGAACTCATCGCAGAAGTTCCGCTGTCAGTCAATAAATCAATCAACACCTGATCTGAATGGAGAAGAAAGGGATTATAATGAGCCTTTTGTAGGAACTCAGTTCTCTCTTTTTCTGTCGTCATGTAAATAGGTTCTACCGTCTTGATTTTAAACGGTTCAATAATGACTTTGTGGTGCATAATTATATTTCCTTTTTCTATGGTTGTGCCGCCTTTACAATTTTAATACGCTATCAGCAGCACGGTAACTAAAACAAAACAGTATCCGAATTCCATGAATCCGATCGTGGCTATCGGCAGCCGTTTGTACCAATCGATAGCCAAGACCACGAACAACAATTTTGCAATTATCAGTAATAAGACGCTTATCAGGGCAATTGAAATATCCATCAAAGAAACCGTCAGCAGCAGGCAAAATACTAAATAAGACAGCGCCTCTTTGAACGACACTTTGTCAAATCGCGCCTTTACCAAAAAAACACTCGTGCCGAAATAACAGAATAATAATACCCATAATTTCAGGAACTCTAATCCGGGTGCTTGATCAGGGTTGAATGCAATAAGCCCTGCCAATGCTATCGAAGCGAATGCCAGAAGTTCAGACAGAACATGTTTGTGTTCTCTTTTCAAACTTAAATACATATAAACAAAACTAACTGCAACCAGAACCGGAAAGACAAAACTGAACGTAATGGCTTCCTTTAACAAATTAAATCCTGAAACCGCCGCGAGAAATCCGTATACTATGATCCATACTTTCTTACGCAGGGCCACGGCGAACTGTTTTTTCAGATATTCCTGCACCAACTCGCCGAGGTTTAACCCGGCAAGCAAAAAAATGACCACGGCAGCATGAGTCCGGCTCATAGATTCGCTTAGCAGCGTGCCGACCAGCCAACTCGTGATCAACGATATGTATGCGCCGTGTTGACGGGACCAGACAGGAATCAGTAGGCTGGAGAAACTTATTTTATCATCTTCTATATTAAATTGATTCATTTTTTTCTAATTGGTCAAATTCAATTGCCGATCTGGCTAACTGAAAATCGTATTCTAACAGCCAGGCTAAACAGTACCAATGCACCTGCCTGATGTGCCACACCCAAAAGCACAGGCACTGAAAATAAAATAGTGACAATGCCCAACGCGACCTGGGCAATCGCCATGATTACCAAAAGCCGGATATCCATCCTCACACGTGACGATAATTCCAACACCCGTGTCTTGAGCCAAAATACAAAAATGGCTGCCAATACGGCTAAAGCCATCGTTCTGTGGATAAATTGAATCATAACGCCATTTTCCAGAAAATTAATCCATCGCGGCTCCATCATCCATGCGGCTTCCGGCAGCCAGTCAACTCCCATTTTCGGATAGGTGTTGAACATGTACCCTGCCTTAAGTCCCGCAACCAAACCGCCAAGCATGGTTTGAATAAGAATGAGAATTACAACAGTCGTCGAAAATTTCCTCACAAAAGTATTTGCAAAAATGGTCTTTCTAAAGTCGTTTTCAGACAGCCATTCTGTTGCAAACCAAAGAAGAAGTCCGCAAATAGAGAATGCAAGAAATAAATGTAAAGTCAGCCGATAATGGCTGACGTGCGGATTATCAATCAATCCGCTTTTTACCATGTACCATCCTACAAAACCCTGAAATGCACCGATCAGGAAAACACCGGCAAGCCGCCTGACCCAATGAGCATTTAATTTCTTTTGAAGAAAAAAAATCGTGAACGGGATAATAAAAACCAAACCTATCAGGCGCCCCCATATTCGATGAACATACTCCCACCAGAAAATTTCCTTAAAATCTTCCACGGTCATCGTTTTGTTCAGAATATTATATTCAGGAAATTGTTTATATTTTTCAAACGCGCTGTTCCAGTCACTGTCGTCTAATGGAGGAACAATGCCCATTATGACATTCCATTCAACAATAGATAAACCGGACTGCGTCAACCGCGTCGTGCCTCCGAGGATTAGCATGATAAACACCATACTATAGCCAATTAAGAGCCATGTACCTATTTGGCGCCTGACCCTTTGATCTGAATGGGTCTCATATTTGAAGTTATTATCCATACAGTAATTTCTGTTTCCGGCTCATTTACTTTCTTTACCGCGGATCAGCCTGTATCCGAGGCCGAAAATATACGATAAAATACCATTCAGTAAAATCATTTCTTCACGACCAAACTCATCACTTCCTGCCAATTCAGTAGATTCCCTTCCATCTGTGATCTCATAGCTTCTGCTGCCTCGCGGTTGGCAAATGATGAGAGGAACATGCCCATCGGGCTTGGAAGATTTTTGCTTTGCAAATAATAAGCGCCGTCTGCTTTAACCCACATTCCTGGATTTGAAAAGTCAATGGTCCACAAAGACTGCACATCAGCAAATTCACTATGACGGTAATAAAACGCCATACATTCTATCGAGTCAAATTTATATATTTTTCCTTTTTGTGTGATCAATTCAGCGCCAAATTTCTGGTCGCTGATCACCATCCGGCAGTGCGCGCAATCGTCATAACCATAATCGATCGCTTCCGGGTTATTTTGACATGATGCGATTGACGTCATGAGAAATACGAAAACCAATAAGTTACTATGCTTGTTTGACATGTTCCGGTTCCTTATTTTTTCTGGAGTGACGGGCCTCAACGGTCATGACAAATACTCCCAACATGAACGAAATTCCGGCAACGATTGCGCCGATATGTGGCAGCGAGGTCGTCTTCATATTCAATAGCTGTTTAGTTCCGATCAACGGAGGCTGATACGTCATGCCTGGAACTTTGATCGCGGCATGCGGATCCAAATTATGCCCGTAATCATATTCCCACATATAGAAGTCAAAGAGCCCTGCAGCCAACACTAAAAAGAATATAATAACCCAGGTATTAAGTAAAAACCTTTTCCCGGCAAAAGCCACTATTAATCCCGTAAAAATCAGAAACGCCACAATATAGGGCATGAGTTTTAATTCCGGAATATCCTCCGGCGTTATTATTTTCATTCCGATATAATGGTTGAGGCCGTTGATCGTATTAAGATCATTGGGTTTTTGACCGCTTATTTTGTTGATCCAGATGTGCAGTCCGATGCCCTCGGGATATTGCGGCGCATCAAGATCAATGATCCACATTGGAAAAAAATACAAAACGACCAACATCATCGATGCCGATGCAATGATAATTTTCGACTTTTTTTTCATTCTAGACTCCTAAGACTGAAAAAAAGAGGGAGACTTGCGTCTCCCTCATTCGGTTCCACCGTAAAATCAGTCCTTATTAAATGAGATAGGCACATTTGAATTTGCTTCGGATACGCGGGCATAACCCTGCATTTCCTGATGAAGAGCGGAGCAGAAGTCTGTACAGTAGAACGGGTAAATGCCCGCTTTTTTAGGTTCCCACTTCATGGTGCAGGTTTCACCCGGCATAATAAGCAATTCGGAATTCTGCGTTCCTTTGATAGCAAATCCGTGCGGAACGTCCCAATCTTGT
Source organism: bacterium (assembly GCA_016787925.1). GTDB lineage: Bacteria > CLD3 > CLD3 > SB21 > SB21 > SB21. The sequence goes on from JAEUSK010000117.1 coordinate 19,378, forward strand.
TCTATGTTGGTCACATGGAAGTACACCACATCACCAACTTTAAATCCTTCGATATTATCAGGCGTAAAGTGCGAACGTGATGCGGTCATCCAAACGTGAACCTCTTTACCTGTGCGCACGACTTTAGCTTCTCTCGGACCTTTGGTCACATATTTGTGTTCGTTCTTATTAATATCAAAGAATTTCACTTCCCGTTTTCTCACAAGCTCGGCTGGAATGCCTTGCGCATAATGCGGTTCACCGATTGTCGGAAAGTCCGATAGCATTTTCATTTTATCACCGCTGATATCAAATAATTGAGCGGATTGTGTGAGTTCCGGTCCTGTCGGCAGGTAACGGTCTTTGGTAATCTTGTTCATCGCCAAAAGATATTTACCCCACGGTTTTTTGCTGTCCCCGCCGGGAATCATGAGATGGCCGACGGAATAATACGTAGGCGCTCTGTCTACTACTTCCCATGTACCGATCTTCCATTTTACTATTTCCGACGTAATAAAGTGTGAAGTATAACCATATCCTTTGTCGTCGAATTCGGTATGCAGTGGCCCGAGTCCGGACTCCTGCACTTCACCGGCTAATACCGCATCATATTTCAGAACGGGTATGCCATCTCTGTCTCCATCAAACGCTTTTTCTTCGATAGCTTTGATCATCTTCGAAAATGAAAATACGGGTACCATGCCGGCCAATTTACCGCCGCCCGCAATGTATTCACCCGACGGATCCACATCCGCGCCATGCGGGGATTTGGGACACGGCATCAAATACAACATATCGGGGCATTCTTTCGGATCGAGCATTTTAACTTTGTTTAACTTCTCTACAATGGTCGTCTGCGTTCTTTCGTCCCATCGGTTGCGCTGATACTCGCTCGCCCATTCTTTAAATTTACCTTGCGCAATATATTCTTCCGCTTTTTTCCAGTTCACAGCCATAATAAAATCTTTGTCATTCTGACTCGCATTGACTTCAAGCAGAGTATGGGCTTGTTCCGTATTGTAGCAAGAGAAAAAGAACCATCCGTTTGATGGTCCTTTACCCGCATGGCTCAGGTCAAAATTATATCCGGGTACCAGAATTTGAAAAGCAATATTCATATCGCCTTCTTTAGGGTCAACTTTGATAAACGTGACTGTGCCTCTGAAATTTTCTTTGTAGCTTGCAATAGGCACATCTTTGTCAGGAATAGGAACGCTGAAACGCGTCGCGGAAACGACATATTCCGTATTAATGGTTGTGAACGGCGAAGCGTGGCTTCCGCCGCTGTTCGGAATTTCGAGGATCTCATCGGTCCTGAATGTGCCAAGGTTAATGCGGGCGATGCGCGGAGTATTATTCGCATTAATGAAAAGCCAGCGTCCGTCCGGAACGCCGTCGGTCATGGATAATTCAGGGTGATGACTATCATCCCACGGAATGAAACCATGCACGCTGGTTAACATCGGTTTGGTTTCTTCGGTGTAGCCCCATCCGTTCTCCGGGTTAACAGCAAAAACGGGTATCACTTTTAACAAACGTCCGCTCGGTAATCCATACACGGAAACTTGTCCGCTAAATCCACCGGACAAGAAGGCATAGAAGTCATCATAACTTCCGGGCGGCACGAACACCTTAGAGGCGGCATCATCCGTTCCCATGGTATCTTTCTTCGGGGAACACACAATAAAAATTAATCCTCCGATTAACAAAGCGAGAGCCAGATAGCTCAGCTTACTGAGTTTAATTCTACTCCACATCTTATTCTCCTTTTAAATGAATGAATTATTAGCAACCTATTTAATCTCTCATGCTGTACTATCAAATAATGTAATGCGCACAGCTGTTTCATTCTGTTTTTTCACGGCTATTTTTTCGCCGGAGGTAATAAAACGCCATCAATAACATGGACAATCCCGTTGGAGCCCTGGACAGTTCCAATAATAGCGGCATCGCCGATCTTTACTTGGCCGTCCTTCACGGATAATGTAATCTTCGAACCGCCGGCCATTTCCAAAATCTGTCCGTCTTTGAAGGATTCCGTTTTATACATGCTTACAGTTACATGATGTTGAAGAATGTTTTTTAAATCTCTTTTTTTCTCAGGCTTCAAAAGTTCATCCACAGTGCCTTTGGGTAACTTATCAAAGGCGGCGTTCGTCGGCGCAAACACGGTAAAGGGTCCCGGATTCGCCAATACATCTACTAAGCCCGCCGCTTGTAATGCCGCCACCAGAGTAGTATGGTCCGGCGATCCTACGGCGATTTGAACTACGGTCTTTTGGGAAACATCGTCCTTGATAGCCGACATGCCGGCGGGTGTACCCGTAGATCCGGTCGAATCGGTTTTTTGTTTGTCTTTCGACTGACATGCGCTCATCAGCAAGCCGCAAGTCAGGAACAGACATGCCCATGAAATAGCACTTTTTTTCATTCTCTTTCCTCCACCTGGTAAGTTGTTGTGTAAATGAAAATCAACGAACATTGAGTTCGTCAACAAAACGAGCGAGATTAATCACGAACCTTTTTTAACTTCTTTACCTTCTTTTCTAAGGTATTCCAATATAGACATGGCCTCGTCTTTGGTAAGATTCTGATTGGCCATTGGGGTAAGGAATTGCGCAAAGAGCTTTTTTGCTTCCGGATGTTTCTGAATCATGCCTTCCGGATTCAACATCATGTTCACTATATACTCCGGTGTTCTGCGCTGCGTTACGTCATGCAGCTGCGGACCAACAAGTTTCGAGTCCACACGGTGGCATTGAAAACACTTTAACTCAAACGTTTTCTCACCTTTTTTGGCGAGCGCCACGTCAATGGTTTCGCTTAGTTTGAGCGCTTCTTTGATCGGGCCAATACCGTGGAGCATTTCAAAATCAGTCAACCCATTTGGGTTAGCAGCTTTTGCCGCCTTAGTTGGTGTTGCTTTAACTTTCTCACCGCTATCGCCGCAAGCCAATACCATAACGCTGACGGCGAATAAAATAAGAACTGTTTTCAGGATTTTCATTTTCTTTCTCCATTAGTTGGTTATTAGACTACTTGAATTAATTCATTTTCAATTTTGACGGCCTTTGGGAACAAAATATTATTTTCGAGATGAACGTGTTTATGCAGATCGCGTTCAAATTCATCCAGCTCGGTCAGGCATAATCGAAACGTCGTGCACGCATCGGCCGGCGGTTCGTAGTTTCGGCTAATAGTTCGAATTCTATCCATGGCACGGCCTGCGCGGTCATGCTCGAATTCCATGACACTGATCGGATTGCGAACGGTTTTAAACGCAGGCGGTACAACTGCATCCCGCTTTTTGTGTGATTCGGCCATTTGGCGGATATATGGAAACAGCATTTGCTCCTCTTTTCTCATATGCATGGTCATTTCGTCGGCCACTTCATCAAAATGTTCGTTGATTTCTTTCATCTCAGGATGATTTCTTCCATGAGCGTTTACTACTTTTTGCAGATGAGCCTGAATAACCGGTATAGCATTTCTCACATACGCATGATGATTGCTTTCGATATAATCGATCAACAAACCAATTTCCATTTCGCTGAATTCAATTCTCCCAGATCGGTACGCCGTCTTCTTGTCCGCTATTTGCAGTTCGCTGCAGACACCGGCAACATCAATACCGTTTTCTGCGCATGCAGCTGATAAAGTCTTCTTCCCTCCGCAGCAAAAATCTAACCGATGCTTTTCAAATACGTTAGCCGAGAACGGGTATTTGATTACAATTTCAGAAAGTGTAAGATGATCGATACTTTCCATATAAAATTCCTTAATAGTTATTTAAGATTTAAGACTTTTTTATCCTAATTAATTTCAAAAAATTTTATTTTCTTTTACGATGTGTGATGGTCAATGATTTCAGCAACTTTGCATTGATCGGTGCACTATCGGTATCAGAAATGCGTAAATTAAACACGTTAATTTTATCAGCGAGCATGGCTAATGTGGTGTCGCTGAACATGCGTCGAATTTTTTCCCTTTCCCGTTCCCATTCACCATGTAACGGGCACGGCGTCATGTTACCGCAGCCGGGTAAACCAAAGATACATTCAGAAAAAATATGCGTCCCGTCAATTGCGTCCACGATTTCAATCAGGCGGATGTCTTTTGATGGCTTTGCCAACGCAACTCCGCCTTTTGGACCGCGGTAAGAAACCATAATATTATTCTCAGTTAAAGTCTGAAGTATTTTCGTCAGAAAATGAAATGAGATATTGAGTTTTTCGGATATCTGCTGAATGGTGACGTACTCTGACTGTTCCAATGTGGCCATGTACATCGCTGCCCGAACTCCGTATAAACAACTCTTAGACAATAACATGTTCTTCAATTCCGCTATTAAAGCATTTCAGACTCTTTTATCTTAAAATAAGAGGAATTTCTTTATTTGTCAAGTACTTTTATTCACACGATTGTAAAATTTTTTTAATGTAATGGTAAATTAGCGGCAATTGATGCGGTTAAATTCAATTAAAACAATAAAACCCCGAATGCTCAGTGCAATCGGGGTTTTTACTGGGACTCATATTTTTTTGCTGAACTCTAATTACCGCCGCTTTCGATTTTAAAAGAATAACGCGCTTGAACCTTATAATCAAAAGAATCAAAGTAGCCGCGCACTTCATATTCGCCGGGACTAATGAACGGTATATCATATTCCAATTTACCCGATTTTTCTCGCGCGTACTGACTTTCTCCCCATTCGCTGTCGGCTTTCCCTTTGGTAACAATCGTAATCCATGCGGAACTGGTGCCGGGAAATCCGCTGTATTCTACGGTAATAGTTTGGCCTACGAAGTATGACTTAGAGGTTGTTCGAACTGTAGCTCCGGTGGTTTTGGCAGTATTAATTACAGCGGGTTGAGTCGCGCCTGTTGCCGCCTGTGCAACAAGAATATAAATTTTCTCCGTGAGAACAACTTCAGCACCGCCCCAACCGATATTGCACGCATTCGCCCAGAGTTTGCCGCAATGCTCTCCACCTTTGTATGCGTGTTTGGCAACATATAGCGGCTCACGCTTCATAGCATCATTATAGCCGCCCAGGACCGCATTGGCCGGCACAGAACCTTTGTATTCAACCCATGAAACGGAATTCGCAGGAGCAGTCAATATTTCAAATCCCTGATTGAAGGAATACTCCTTGCCGCCCCAGCCGATGTTGCACAATCCACCACCACCGGGTAAAACCTTTCCGGGATGCATACCGCCCTGAAATAACACTCGTCCCACATACATAGGCTGTCCATTTTCAGATCCGCCGACAACCGCGTTAGCGGGTATCGACCCGGCGTAGGGAATCCACTGCGCTTGACTTTGTGAAGTTACTTTACCAAGCCCAACATTTGTCTTTGCTGACTCCACCGCTGCTAAAATGTATATTTTCTGATTGAGGACAATTTCCGCACCGCCCCATCCGATATTACACGCATTGGCCCATAGTTTTCCGCAATGTTCACCACCCTTGTAGGCATGTTTAGCAATATACAACGGCTCGACCCGGTTTGGATCATTGTAACCGCCCAAGACCGCATTAGCCAACACAGATCCTTTGTATTCCACCCACGTAACGGAATTCGCAGGCGCGGTCAGGATTTCAAATCCCTCATTAAAAGAATATTCCTTGCCGCCCCAGCCAATATTACAGAAGCCGCCGGATATAATTTTGCCGGGATGCGTTCCGCCCTCAAACGACACGCGCCCAACATACATGGGCTGTCCGTTTTCAGAACCGCCGACCACCGCGTTAGCCGGGATCGATCCGGTGTATGGGACCCACCGGGCTTCACTTTGCTGCGCACAGATATTAGTGCCAGCAATCAATAGAAACATACCTACCACTACTGCACGAATTTGATTCAAATTCATGTTAACTCCATTTTGGTGAACGTTATGAGAACAATTAGTGATTTTAAATTAGTTATTAAAAAGCCATCAATCTGGATGCCCGATTTGCGGTTCGAACAATCAAGATATGCATTTGGAAGTCACTTTAAAAAGTGCGCCCTGATATCGATGTGATGATAGGGAAAAATGAGGTTAATAATAAGGCAAAGAATAACATCAGTCAAGCAAAATCTCAACAACACTGAACAACCTGTTCAAACGAAACACCGCCATAAAATGTTAGTTATTTTATTTCCCCCAATGCTGAAATGTCATCACACCAAACCGGCTCGTACCCGTTCTCATGAAGCATCGCGCAGAATTCATCGACACTCCGGTGATCAGCTATTTCGAACTGTTCAAGTCCGTCCTGACGATAGGTGGCATATCCGCCTGGATTCGTTTTCGATCCGGCGCTCATGCCCGTGATGCCGTAATGCAAAGCCTGATCCCTGAAGGAGGCGCTTTCTCTGGTCGAAAGTGAAAGGTCGATTTTGCTGGAAAATAAACGGTAAGCGCAAATCATCTGCATTAACTGGTTATCGGTGATCGTGACCCGCGGCGGCATGATACCGACGGCCGGACGCAGACGGGGAAATGAGATCGAGCATTGCGTGCCGTACGTTTCGTTTAGATATTTCACGTGCATCGCCGTAAAACAGGCATCCGTTCGCCAGTCTTCCAGGCCGATCAGAATTCCGAGCCCGATCTTCCCAATTCCTGCACGGGCGATGCGGTCCGGCGTCTCGAGGCGGTAATAGAAATGAGTCTTCATTCCCTTCGGATGATAGTCCCGGTAATGATCGCGATGATAAGTTTCCTGATAAACATATATTCTATTCAGCCCTTCACAGGCCAGCCGTCGATATTCTTCTTCACGTAAGGGTTGAACCTCCATCGATATGTCTGCAAAATAGGGCTTCAGCAAATTCATAGCATGCATCAAATAGTCTATACCGGCCATTTTATTCGATTCACCCGTAACCAGCAATATATGATCCAGTCCCATGGAATTTAGCACAGTAATTTCACTCATAATTTCCAGATCGCTAAGGCGGACGCGTTCCAGCGCATTTTCGTAACGGAAGCCGCAGTAAAGGCAGTTATTATAGCAATAGTTAGAAAGATAAAGCGGAGCATATATCCGGACTTTTTTGCCGAATCTTTTTTGAGTGAGGTCACGGCTCTGTTCCATCATTTCCGGGAGAAATTTTTCGGCTGCGGGAGAAATCAAGGCGAGAAAATCAAGACGGTCACGTTCACCGCTTTTATTCAAAACGCGTTTTACATCCTCTTCCGTTTGTTCATAAATGCGGGTATGAATGTCATACCAATTGAACGTGTCATAAATTTGTCGAAAGGACATTCTTTCACTTTCCGTTTAGATAGGATGCGCGATATTCTCTAACTCTTTCTCAGAAAGTACCTGTATCCGGTTATCCTGAATTTCAATCAGATGCGATCGCTTGAAATCGCTTAGCAGACTGTAGACCGAACTTTTTGTAGTTCCCAAAAAACTAGCCAGCTCGTCCATGGATAATGCCATGTTCAACGTGTCGTCACTTTGCACTCCATAATCGGCTTTGATTTTGAGAAGCATGTCCGCCATCCGCTCTTTTGTCGACTTACCCATCAAGTCGGTCATTTTATTTTCCATCCCGTCGAGTTGTGTGCACAACAGCTTCATCGTCTCAACAAAAAATGTCGGATGACTCTGTATGAACTTTACAAAACAATCCTTCGGGACGAAACAAGCTTCCACTGCATCCACTGCAACGACGGAATTGGTATATTTATTATGAGTTACCACGGAATCAATGCCTAACACGTCCCCCGGCTTGCCAAGACGGATAATATGTTCCATAAGACGATGGTCTTTTTTCACCACTTTCAGCATGCCTGAATATATACAATAAACGCCGTCTGCCGCTTCATTTTCGCTGAACAGAACTTCATTCTTGCGGAAGCGGATAAATTCTTTACACTTGAAACTTTTTTGCAGTTCCTTTGCGCTGCCATCCTGAAATATGGTCTTTGCAAAAACAGTGCAGACAGAACAAACAGGAACTTTCTTGCTGATGGATTTAACTGATTTTTTCATATTTACCGACTTTCTACCCTTACTAAAATGCGATTCTAATGGCAACACTCAATGTGTTGGATCCCTTGATTATTGTCTATTCTTGGACTTACATACGGTATACCAAGCGCCAGTCCGCGGAGAATCAATAAGAACGATATAACAGCAACGCCAACCGGCATGATATGAACCAGTTTCTGCCGAAAATTCAATGTCATCAGCCGGCCGGCAAACGAAATAAACAGCATCATCGGCAATGTTCCTACGCCAAATAAACCCATATATACAGCTCCGTAAAAAATATCCGACGTTACAATGGCGCCGGCCAAAGCAATATATACCAAACCGCATGGCAGTAACCCGTTAACCAATCCGATGCTGAATAATGACGTATAAGAATGTCTTGACAAAAATTTCTTAAAAAATCCTTTCATCGCAGAAAAACCCAAGTTCAGTGGCGAAGAAAAAAATATTTTGTTCTTGATATGCGCGGGAAGCAGTACGGACATCAGCAGGATCAGGCCCGTCCCAACTGAAAGCGCCTGCTGATAGCCTGCAAATTTTGCCGTCGCGCCCAGTGCGCCCATAAGCACCCCCATCAATGCATACGTTACCGTGCGGCCGGCATTGTAGAGGAGTGATCCGGAAATCATTTCTATCCTAGATGACCCGGCGTGCGGCAGTGCCAGCGCTAAAGGCCCGCACATTCCGACGCAGTGAAAACTGCCGAATATGCCTAGTGCAAACCCCGTAAAAATATCCATAACTTCCCTTATTCTATAAAGAGTATATCCTCATTATAATATCCGGTGCTGTCGGACTGCCAATTAAACTTTACGCGCCAGAGTCCTTTTTCCATGTCACTCAACGGGACATACTGCACATTTTCATCGTCCGGATGAATCAAAATGGTCCTATCGTTTTTGGAATCTGAAGGTCGGTAGAGGTTAATCGATCCCCTGATTTTAGTCAGATTTTTTGGAAATTGTAATACCAGCTGATTCGCCTGACGTTTCCAACCGAGCGGACTTACTAAAGCTTCGGCCCGTTTTACCTTGTCAATATGCTGTTGATATGCAATTTCTTTGTCGTAATAGTTTTCCTCTACCAGATCGACTTTATTAAATGTGGAAACAACAAAAAAGCCGATTATGAACAGTGCAAAACTACCGTACAGAGCTGTTACTCCTAACGCCCAGTTTCCGTAAATTTTCATTTCCTGGCTCCTTTCGCCGGCGCAATAAAGGATGTTTCCTCCGAAGAAATCAAAGTATTTCCCCGATACACACCAATGTTGATCTTAATATGGTTTTGTTTAATTGCTTCCTGCGGAATGTCAACTAGGAAAGTGGACTCAACCAGTTCGTCCGGTCTAATTAATAATTGGTCCACACCGGCAACCGTGATGGTGCCCGGCACATCTTCGAGTTCAAAATGAACCGTCATAGCGTCGAACGTCTTATTCACAATTTTTGCCGTGTACATATTCCGTATTTTGCCGTCTTCCAGCACCTGATACATGGATCCTTTTGCCCGAAGAATCGTCGTCTCTATATCTTTACGCGTCAGCATAAAGGCCGTGGTAACCGCCATCAGCAGGAGGAGTACTGCTGAATAACCAACGATCCTCGGCGTTACTGTAAACGTAATCCCTTTGGTTATCAGATCAAAAGACGCATATCGGATCAGTTTTTTTGAACGCCCGATCTTATCCATGATGCCGTCGCACGCGTCCATACATGCCGTGCAATTTACACACTCCAATTGTGTCCCGTTTCGAATATCAATTCCCGTCGGACATACCTGCACGCACAGGCCGCAGTCAATGCAGTCACCTGATTGATTTTCTGCGCCGTGCTTTAATTTACCGCGCGGTTCCCCGCGTTTAAAATCATACGCGACGACGATCGAGTTTTTGTCCAGCATCACGGATTGCAGGCGTCCGTATGGGCAGACATAAATGCAGGCCTGCTCGCGGAAACTCGCAAAAATAAAATAGAAAAGGCCGCTGAACCCGATCATAAATGAAAAACCGACGATGTGCTCCTGCACGGGTTCCGTGATGATCTTAAATAATTCGTCAATACCGATAATATATGCCAGGAAAGTGTTGCCGATGACAAACGAGATCGAAAAAAAGATCACGTGCTTAGATGTCTTCTTAAGAATTTTGTCCGGTGACATTTCTGCGCGATTTAATTTATATTGTTCGGCGCCGTCCCCTTCGATCCAGTATTCGATCTTCCGAAATACCATTTCCATGAATATGGTCTGTGGACATGCCCAGCCGCACCAGATTCGGCCAAACACTGTCGTAAAAAGAAAAATGAAGATAACCAGACTCAGGAATACCAGCGCAAATATATAGAAATCCTGCGGCCAGAAAGCCAAACCGAAAATAATAAATTTACGCTCAACAATATTGAGCAGAAAAAAGGGATGACCGTCTATTTTTATGAACGGAACACCAAAAAGTACGGCGAGAAGAATGACGCTTACTACGATGCGCCAATTATGATATTTTCCTTTTGGTTTTTTTGGGTATACCCAAACTCTTTTCCCTGACTTGTCGATGATGGAAATGCTGTCCCGAAAACTTTCCTGATCTTTTTCACCGTTCTGAATTTTCTTTTCGTCAGCAATCATAACGTTCTGTATTATCCAATCTATCCTGTTAGCTTATTTGACCAAACTACCCTGCGGCGGTTTTGGATTTGGCGGATTCGTCCCATGTATTGTCAGTACATAACTCGATATTTTTAGAATATCTTCTTCACCGAAAATTTTGCCCCAGGCCAACATGCCTTTTTCCGGAACGCCCCTCGTGACCGTGCGCACCACATCATTGATAGTTGACCCGTGAATCCAATAATCGTCCGTAAGGTTGGGTCCGATGCCGCCCTCACCCAGCATACCATGACAGGCAACGCACGTTTTAAGGTACATTTCCTTTCCCTTTGAAATGCTCCCCGCGTCTGTCAGAGCCACGTAGTCTTTGATAATTTCAACTTCTTTCGGCGCTTCCGGTTTTCCCATTTTTTCAGCTATCATTTTCGGAGTGATATCGGCTTTCATACTATAGTATGGCGCATGATAACCGACGACGAACTTGGGCGCTGAGTAATTAGGATCTTTATCTTTGGACCACGTTTGATCATACTCTTTCTTATATTCGTCTATCGATCGGTCGCCCCATTCCGTAACGTGAAAGTACAGCAAATACAACACAGCCCAGACTATGGTTATATAAAACATGTTGATCCACCAGGGCGGCAACGGATTATCATATTCACGAATTCCGTCGTAATCATGATCTAAGAGTTCATCTTTTACTTCTGACATGAACTTTTCCTCCATTATTTGAATGGGTATAATTTTTTTCTAATGGTAATTCTTCCATATACCGGATGTGCTTTTTATCCATTCGGACGAGATGGTATATGATCGCCATAAAAACAGTAAAAAACAGGATCAACGCGATCACCGGAAGAATCTCAATACCTTGGACATTTTCTAGAATATTTCTAAACATATGCTACTCCGAACTATTTGACTTTGATATCCGTTCCCAATCGCTGTAAATACGCAATAAGCGCATTAAGCTCCTTATCGGCCGTTGTTTCAAATCCGGCGTCATTCAGATCTTTCGCGATTCTCTCGGCCTGTTCCTGTAGATCGGCCAGCGCCTGGTCTTCATACCCTTCGGGATACGGCACGCCGAGCTTCATCATGGCTTTAATCTTTGCTGACGTTGTGCTTGCATCGAGAGTTTTAACAGCCAGCCAAACATAACTCGGCATGACCGTGCCCGGCGAAAGAACGCTCGGATCTATCATGTGACTGTAGTGCCATGAATTTGGATATTTTCCGCCGATTCGATGTAAATCCGGCCCGGTTCGTTTCGATCCCCATTGGAATGGATGATCATACACATACTCGCCTGCTTTGGAATATTCGCCGTACCGTTCTGTTTCAGAGCGGAACGGACGAATCAACTGCGAATGACAGGTGTAACACCCTTCACGAACATAAATATCACGCCCCTGCAGTTCCAGCGGCGTATAGGGTTTCACGCTCGCAATGGTCGGAACGTTGGATTCGATGGCAAACGTGGGAATAATTTCCAAGGCGCCGCCGATCAGGATCGCGATCAGTGTAGCAACATAGAACTGTACCGGCTTGCGTTCCAGCCAACGATGATACTGTCCTTTCTGCGTCGCGTGATATACCTTGGCGAGGGCCGGCGCCTGCGCTTCCTCGTCGGCCAGGAATTTACCTTGTTTTGCTGTTTTGTAGATATTGTAGAACATAATGCTGGTTCCCGTTAGGAATAGCGTACCGCCGATAGAACGCAAAATATACATCGGAATAATCTGCGTCACAGTTTCAAGAAAATTGAAATACTGAAGCATGCCGTCGGGAGTAAATTGTTTCCACATAAGCCCTTGCGTAATGCCGGCCCAGTAAAGCGGAACCGCGTAGAACACTATACCCAAAAAACTTATCCAGAAGTGCGCATTGGCCATTTTTTTGGAATACAACGATGTGTTGTATAATTTCGGAATCAACCAGTAAATAATTCCGAATGTGAGAAATCCATTCCAGCCGAGCGCGCCAATATGAACATGCGCAATAGTCCAATCGGTAAAATGGGACAATGCATTGACGCTTTTGATTGACAGCATCGGCCCTTCAAAGGTCGCCATGCCATACGCCGTAACGGCTACAACCATAAACTTTAAAACAGGATCTTCTCTCACACGGTCCCAGGCGCCTCTCAGCGTAAGTAAACCGTTAAGCAGGCCGCCCCAGGACGGGGCAATCAGCATGATCGAGAACACCGTTCCCAGCGACTGCGCCCAGTCCGGCAGCGCCGAGTAAAGCAGGTGATGCGGACCTGCCCAGATATATAAAAATATCAATGCCCAAAAGTGAATGATGGATAAACGATAGGAATATACCGGACGATCCGCCGCTTTCGGCATGAAATAATACATTAACCCGAGATAGGGCGTAGTCAGAAAGAATGCGACGGCATTGTGCCCGTACCACCATTGCACCAGCGCGTCCTGAACGCCGGCATAAATCGAATAGCTTTTGAAAAGCGAAATTGGGATGGCCAGCGAATTGACCACGTGCAGCACAGTAACGGTGACCCACGTCGCAATATAGAACCAAATCGCAACATACATATGACGCTCGCGACGTTTCAGTATCGTGCCCAACAGGTTAATTCCAAATAGAATCCAAATTACGGCTATTAATACATCAATCGGCCACTCCAGTTCCGCATATTCTTTGCCGGTTGTCATCCCCAGGGGCAGCGTGACCGCAGCAAGAACGATGATTAATTGCCATCCCCAAAAATGTATTGAACTCAGCAAATCGCTGAACATGCGCGCTTTACATAATCGTTGAAGAGAATAATAGACGCCCAAAAAAATGCCGTTGCCGACAAACGCAAAAATCACAGCGTTGGTGTGCAGAGGACGGAGGCGGCTGAACGTCAAATATGGAATTCCGAAATTCAGCGACGGAGCATACAGCTGAATGGCGATGATGAGACCAACCAACATTCCGACTCCGCCCCAAACGAGCGTTGCAATTGTAAAATCGCGGACAATCGTATTATCGTAGTGAAACGTTTCAAGATTCCCATCCGCTTTTGAATCCTGAACTTTGGATGCGTGCTCCATAGACTGCCTCTCCATAATTCGTTGTAATAATGGCTTAATTTACAGATTTATTATTTTGAATCTTTTCGGTGCTTTTCCCGTCGAGCAGAATGCGAACTGACGGGGTATACGTATCGTCAAATTGTCCGGACTTGACGGCCCATAAAAACGCGATCAGAAATCCGACAGCCAGCGTCAAGCTCGTAATTACCAAAACAATTAAAATAGTCATTTAGATGTCCATCTTTCTTTTTTCTGTATTGCCATTAACAGAAAACCCTAATTTCTTTGCCTTATATGTAGTCATTAATACGGCAAACAAAACCGTGCTGACGGAGCTTACCGGCATGATGATCGCGGCCACTAGCGGAGTCAGTTTGCCATACACGGCAAAGCTTAATGCGACAACATTATATAAAAAAATCAAAGTGAAACACATGTATACTACGTTCATACTCTGCCGCGACAATGCAATAAAAAACGGTAAATAGCCAAAGCCCTCTGCTTTCAGAATGGCGTCAGAGCTCGGCGTAAATGAACTTGTAGTTTCGGTAATCGCTATTCCGACGTCACTTTGTTTTAATGCCCCGGCGTCATTCAGTCCGTCGCCAATCATCATAACTCTTTTCAGATTTTCTTGAAGTGATCTGATGTAATTAAGCTTATCTATCGGCAGCTGTTTGAAGAGCATTTCTGTTTTTGCGCTGAATAATTTACGCAATGTCGGTTTTTCTCCCGCATGGTCTCCCGACAAAACCTTCAAGGCATATTGCTCATCCAAATCACTTAACACGGCTGACAAGCCTTCCCGATATTCCGACCGAATCTTGTAAACCCCTTTCAGTGTGCGGTTGATAGCAATGTATACTCTGGAAAAATGCGCCTGCATGGCATTTTCAGGCGCCTTCTTAAATCCATTGCCGGTAACCCATGCGTGCGATCCGATGCTGATCTCTTGCGCATCGATGTTGGCGCGGATGCCGCGTCCGGGAACTTCTTCGAATCGCATGACTTCCGGTGAAATCGAGGCTGGAATGGATTCATAAATGTAACGGCTCATCGGATGCGTAGACTGGCGAACTAATGCGCGAATCCAGCTTTTTTCTTCCGGACTCAACGCAATACCCTCATATGATACGGCGCCGGCCCGAGGAATCGTCAACGTTCCGGTTTTATCAAATACGATTGTGTTGATTCCGGCCATTCTTTCAACGACAAGATCGTTCTTCAAAAATAAATGATGACGTTCAAAAATTCGCAGAACCGTACCGAAAGTGAACGGAATTGACAGAGGCAATCCGCATCCGCACGCGACGATAAGGACCGACGTAAAAACAGTAACAGCTTTACTCGCGTCGTACACAAACCAGAATAATAGAGAAGACACGGCAATGGCGAGAATAGCGAACGTAAAATATCTGGCGATTGTTTGACTAAGCTGAGAAAGGCCGCTCGTATCTTTGTTCTTAAAAACTTCCTGATTCCACAATTCGGTCAGATAGCTTCTTGAAACCTCTTTTGTGACATGGATGTCAATGGCACCGCCCATCTGCTTTCCGCCTGCAAATACCCGCTCGCCTTGCACAACATGCACCGGCTGGGATTCGCCGGTTACAAAACTGTAGTCGATCAACGCCTCATCGCTTCGAAGGACGCCATCCGCGGGAATTAACTCCAAATGACGAATGATGAGACAGTCTCCAACGGCTATATCTTCAATGGGAATGCTCTTTTCGCACTGCGCCTCTCTGCGCAATGCGGCAATAGGAAAATACGATCTAAAATCGCGGTCAAATGATAATTGGTAAAATGTCTTTTTCTGAAATATCTTGCCAATAATCAGAAAAAAAGCGAGGCCTGCCAGTGTGTCAAAATATCCCGGCCCGCCTTGATAAAAAAGTTCATACACGCTGCGGGTGAAAATGGCCACGACGCCGATTGAGATAGGCACGTCCATATTAATGGTTTGTTGCCGCAAACTAACCCAGGCCGACTTGAAATAATCGCTCAGACTGTACAACAGAGGTAGGCTCAACATAAAACTGAGGTATGCAAAAAACTTAAGAAATCCGTATTCCAGAGGCGCCGTAGACAAGTAGCCCGGCATAGAAAGCAGCATAATATTCCCGAAACAAAAACCGGCAATGCCCAACTTTATGTAAAGAGCTTTTTCAACGACGGAAAATACAGATCCCTTATTCTTGTCATAAGCAAAGTTGGGCTCGTATCCGATCGAAGAAAGCAGTTCAGCGATCTTACGCAAAGATGTTTTCTTTTCGTCAAAAGTCAGCGACGCTTCTTTTTTCAGAAAGTGTACATTAGAATGGATGATCCCTGAGTCCAGCTTGTGGATATTCTCCAGCAGCCAAATACAAGCCGTACAGTGAATCTGCGGCAGGAACAGGGTAACCTTACAAATTCCGCCCTGCGTAAAATGGACGATCTTATCTCGCAAGCTGGGAATATCGAGATACTCATAATCGGTCACATTGATCTTTTTCGGAGTAACGCGAACTTGTTCGTCAAAGTGATAGTACCCGGTCAGTTGTTTTTGTGTGAGTAATTGATAGACGAAAAGACACCCCTGACAGCAGAATATCTTTTCACCATCGTGAATCAGGCTCCCATCGCAGGTATCACCGCAGTGGAAACACGTGTACGACACATTTACAGTTTGATTCGGAGGGTAGACGGATGCCATTAACTTAGGTTGTTGTCCTCAAAACAAATTAATTGATTTGTGTGTTGAATGAGCGCAGCGTAAGCACGGGGATGAAAGACGTATTAACAACTTCTTCTGTCACGCTGCCCATGATCAGCCTTTTGATGCCTGTGCGGCCATGAGTGCCTATCGCAATCAAATCGATATCCTGAATATGTGCATATTCGTTGATGCCTGTGTTTTCAACAAAAGCCTCATAACTATCGGTAAAATACGTAATGCCGGACAAATCCAGATCCAAAAGAAATTTCTTGAATGCATCGTTAACGAACGCGCGCGTTTCGTGCGTGAACGATATGCTCACGTGAAGAAAATGAAGTTCTGCACCAAATTCACGCGCCAACGCAATCACCTGCGGACAAACCCGTTTGCACAAGTCAGAAAAATCAACCGGAAAAAGAATTTTCTTAACCGTTTCCTTTTTTCTTGCCTCTCTGACCGTGATTACCGGACAGGGTGAAAGGCGCACTACCCTTTCGGCATTACTCCCAAGAAAATAGTTGCTGCTGCCTCGTCCATGCGTCCCCATAAGGATCAAGTCTACCCCGTGTTTCTTGGCAATTTCGACGATCTCGAGATGCGGTTTACCCATTTCAATTGCCACGCGAACCGGTATCTCTTTCGGAAACAGCCTTACCCAATCGCGCAGCTTGTCCTCAACGACTTTTCTTATTTCGTCGGTGACAAACGAAACGTCCGCTTGCAAATCAATATTAACCGGATTCATCAAATAACTTGCCTCGTCGACATACAGAAGGTCAAGCGATGCCTGGAATTTTCTTGCCATCATGATCGCATAGTCAACGGCGTGACGAGCGCAATCTGAAAAATCAGTTGGGAAAAGTATTTTTTTGACTCTCATAACTTTAACCAAAACAAGCTGAAACGATTAGTTCTCACCGGTAGTTTAATGTAACTGATAAGCTATGTATTTCCAATGACCTTGTTCATAGCATTACATGACTTTTGTCATGTTTTTTGCACTCTAAGTTTTTGTAAAATAGGGATCTTATAGTGAAAAATTTCTCAACAATTAAAAAAATAAAACTCAACCCAAGAGGTTGAGTTTGTATACACAGCGAATGATTTTCTAATCGTAAAGGTGGGCCGTCTTGACCAGGGCGGGTTGGTTGATAATGCGGATCTTTCGCCCCGTGAGGTCGATCATTTTTTCATCTTTAAATTCGGATAACAGTCGAATGATCGTCTCCGTCGCCGTTCCGACCAGATTTGCCAAGTCTTCCCGGCTCAATGCAACCGTGATTAGGCCATGGTCGTTCTCAAACCCGTAATTTTCTTTCAACATCAACAATGTTTCGGCTAATCTCTCCCGCACATTCTTTTGCGCCATCTCAGCGATTTTGTTTTCAGCTGATTTCAGATCGTGCGATAGAAGATGTACCATCTTCATCGACAGATCTGCATTGGTATTCATGATCGCAAAAAAAATATTCTTCGGAACAAAGCAAATATAGGCGTCTTCAAGCGCCGTGGCAGAAGCGGTGTAATTTTCCCCGCTCAAAAGCGACCGGTATCCCAGTATGTCCCCCTCCTTGCCGATGCGCACTATCTGTTCTTTTCCTCCGTAACCCAGCTTGTATACTTTGACCTTTCCCTTATTCAAACAGTACAATCCGGACGGACGATTACCTTCAAAAAAAACGTTCTGTCCCTTCTTGTACACATTTCCCGCTTTATTCAGCGATAAACTGTCAAGATCATCTGCACTCAAACTTTTGAAAATTGAACAGTCCCTCGTTTCACACGTCTCACACGTAGGCACTTCAATTTTTTTGTTAATATTCATAGACTATGTTTTCCAAAGAATCCCGTAAATATTGAAAAAAAAGGTGAATACTACAAGATTTTTCTGAAAAAACCGCCGCCGTCACATGAAAAATTAAACACCAAATAATTGAAATTATTTCAGTATTTTTTGGCCAAACAAGAAGCGACTGTAAGATCACAAATGATTGGTGTCCCCTAGGGGATTTGAACCCCTGTTTCTGCCGTGAAAGGGCAGTGTCCTAAGCCACTAGACGAAAGGGACGTATATGAAGAAGGCTTCTATTGTCTTACTTATCGAATGCTAATCGCAGTGAACTTTCAGCAGAATTCAGAGTTTGATCTATATCATCCTCAGTATGCGCGACGGACATAAAGGCCGCTTCGAATTGCGATGGCGCGAGATAAATTCCTCGCTGCAACATGGCGTTGAAATACAAAGTAAAACGTTCCTTGTCGGCTTTAATAGCCGAATCGTAATCTTCCACCAATTCGCCCGTAAAAAACAGTGTAAACATTGAACCAACGCGGTTCTGTCGTAATGGCAGCCGATTTCGTTGGATGATTCCGTTTAATCCGTTCTCCAATCGTGCGGATAATCGTTCAAGCGTTTCATATATTTCAGGTCTTTCCTGAAGGGTCTTGAGCGCGACCAGGCCTGCGGCCATGGCGAGAGGGTTTCCCGAAAGGGTTCCAGCCTGATACATCGGGCCGAGCGGCGCAACCATGCTCATGATATCATTTCGACCTCCGTATGCGCCCACGGGCAATCCGCCGCCGATGATTTTTCCAAATGTTGTCAAATCGGGCTTGATGCCGTACAATTCCTGCGCGCCACCTGGGGACACACGAAATCCCGTCATGACTTCGTCAAAAATGAGAACTGCACCGTGCTTGTTGCACAGGTCACGAAGTGCATTTAAGAATCCGCCTTTGGGCGGAATACAGCCCATGTTACCTACCACGGGTTCGACGATGACGGCCGCAATTTGTCCTTGATGTGATTCCATTAACTGTTGTACCGATTCTGCGTGATTGAACTGCGCAGTAAGAGTGCCTGCCGCAACGGACGATGTGACGCCCGGGCTATCCGGAACACCTAATGTGAGAGCGCCTGATCCGGCCTTGATCAAAAACGAATCTGCATGCCCGTGATAACAACCTGCAAACTTAACAATTTTTTCCCTGCTTGTGAAGGCGCGTGCCAGCCGGATCGCGCTCATGGTTGCTTCAGTTCCTGAATTTACCATCCGCACCATTTCTACCGACGGCACCATCTTTATAATCTGTTCCGCCATCTCGATCTCAAGTTTAGTTGCCGCGCCGTAACTGGTTCCGTCAGTCGCAGCCTTCTTGACCGCCTCAATAATTGGCCCGTGCGCATGACCTAAAATCATCGGGCCCCACGAACCGACGTAATCAATGTAGGAATGGCCGTCTTCGTCCCAGAGTTTGGAACCGTTTGCCTTCTTGATAAATAATGGTGAGCGGCCTACGGATTTGAATGCACGAACGGGCGAATTGACTCCGCCCGGAATCACTTTACAGGCACGTTGATACAAGGCTTCGGATCTTGGCGTTTCAAACATATACATAATCCTGTTGTTTAAGAATGGAGTAGTTTCGCGGCGTCTTTGGCAAAATAAGTCAGTATAATATCCGCGCCGGCTCGTTTAATGCTTATCAGCGTTTCCATCATCACGCGTTCTTCATCGATCCAGCCGTTTTGCGCGGCCGCTTTGACCATCGCGTATTCCCCGCTCACATTATAAGCGGCTGTCGGAACATGAAACGTGTCTTTCACGCGGCGAACTATATCGAGATAAGGCAAGGCCGGTTTCACCATCACGATGTCTGCGCCTTCGGCCAGGTCTTCGGCAACTTCCCGGATCGCTTCATCGCCATTGGCCGGGTCCATTTGATGGGAACGGCGGTCGCCAAATTGCGGCGTGCTCTGCGCGGCTTCGCGAAACGGGCCGTAAAAGCCGGACGCAAATTTAGCCGCATAAGACATGATAGGAACATGTACAAAATCATTTTCATCCAGAATCGTTCGAATAGCGGCCACGCGCCCGTCGAACATGTCCGACGGCGCCACCATGTCGGCACCCGCCCGTGCATGTGACAATGCTTCCTGAGCCAGCAGTTTTATGGATGCATCGTTGACGATCTCATCGCCTTTAACGATCCCGCAATGGCCGTGCGACGTGTATTCACAAAGGCAAACGTCGGTAATGACCACCAGCTCCGGAATTTCTTTTTTTAATAATCGAACAGCCTGCTGAACGATGCCGTCGTCTTGATACGCGCCGGATCCCACTTCGTCCTTATGCTCCGGTATGCCAAAAAGAATCACGGCAGGAATTCCCAGCGCGAATACTTCCGCACATTCCTTAAGTAATTCGTCGATAGACAATTGGTACACGCCGGGCATAGAAGATACCGGCCGTTTTAGTCCTTTGCCGGGAATCACAAACAGCGGATAGATGAGATCGTTCTTTGACAGGCTGGTCTCCCGAACCATGGCGCGAATTGGAGCTTTCATGCGCAGCCGGCGCTGGCGGATAATAGGAAATTGACTCATATTTATTCCCTGGTTAGTTATTTTCTTGTGTTCTGAATTTTTTATCTTGAATAATTCGTTTGGCCAATTGGTCAGATTGCATGAGGCAATCTCCAACAGAAATGCCGCCCCGATAGTTTCCCGTAAAATACAAACCCGAAAAGGCTTTTTCAGTTTGTGCTAACTTACAAATAATTTGTCCGTGGCCGATACGGTACTGCGGAATGGCTTTGTTCCATTTGTGAACTCT